>NZ_JBBGYS010000061.1:0-37569 GCF_037479595.1 Pseudomonas sp. MYb541
CGTCCAGATGCATAGGTGTAACGACCCGGCCATCCTTCTCGGCCTGGCCCAAGTTGGCATCAATGAAGTACACCCGGTCATCTTCCAGCTGGCCTTTGTCCACCAGGTAGTCCTTGATGGTGCTGGCGCGGTCTTGGCCCAGTTGGCGCAGTAGCACATCACTGCCACTCCAGAACTTGATCACGCCGTCACGCAGTTTCGCGCTACGGTCATCACTGCTCAGGTCTTTCCATTCGGCCGGCGGTTGTTGTTTCAGTCGGGTGCGGTAGATGCCTTCCAGCAGTGGCGCTTTCTCCTTTTCGGGTACAACCAGTAACGACGCTTGGGCTGGAACCTTGTCGCCACGACGTTGAAGAATCTTGTAGTAGTTGTACTGGTATTCACGTTCCAGTCGCTGAGCGGCGAGGAAAGGTCCATCGCTGCTGGCTGCCGCTGTGCCTTCGATCTCCAGGCGCAGGGTAGGGCGTTCTTTCAGTGCTTTGGCCAAGGTGTTCAGGGCGCCCTCAGCATCCTTGTTCAGTTCGCTGGAACCGGCGGCGAACGATACATTGCCGAGGTCTTCCGAGCCGCCGCCCGTCACCAACCCACCGATAAACTTGAAGGGCGCCGTTGCTGCACGCACTACCAGGTTTCGCAGGGTCTGCCAAACAATCGGCATCACGCTGAACTGCGGGTTATTCAGATCGCCTGTCACCGGCAGTTCGATGGAGATCTTGCCGTCGGAGTCCTTGAGCAACGCGATTGCCAGGCGAATCGGCAAATCCACGGCATCGGCGCTGTCGACTTTATCGCCCAGTTGCAATTGCTCGACCACCACTTTGTTCTCGGCCTTCAGCTGACCCTTGGTGATCACATAGTGCAGGTCGAGGTTCAGTCGCCCCTTGCGGATACGGAAACCGGCGAACTTGCCGGAGTAAGGCGTCAAGGTGGTCAGCTCAACGCGTTTGAAGCTGGTTGCGATATCCAACGCCGCCATCGGATCGAACGGGTTCACGCTGCCCTTGATGGTCACCGGCGCATAACGGTCAACCTTGCCCTTGATATCGACGCTGGCCGGTTTGGCCTGGCGACTGTCGATGGTGCCTATTTGCCCGTTGAGCTGTTGAATCGCCGTGGCGAAGTTGGGCGTCAGGCTGAAGTCGGCAAAGTTGGCCGAACCGTCGTTGATCGCAATCTGGCCGATACGAATGCCCAGCGGCTTTTCCTTGCTGGCGGGCTTGGGTGATTTGTCAGCGGGTTGTGGGATCAACAGGTCATCCACGTTGGTGGTGCGGTCATCGTTGATCATGAAACGTGCATACGGCTGCAGCAGGTTGACCTTATCGATCGACAGACTGTCGCCGTGCTGATAGTTGACGCCTTCGAGCACCAAGCGCTGCCATTTGAGGAAGTCGCGGGTCTTGAGGGTATCCAGGGTGTGCAACTGGTCGACCTGCGCTCGGCCTGTGACCTGGAGCTTCAAAGGATCGGTGCTTTTCAGGTTCACATCCAGATTGCTGCCGAGCATGCCGCTACGCAGTTCCAAGCGGATGAACGGGCTGATATAGGACTGCGCGACACGCAGGTCGATGTCCTGGGTATTCACTTTCAGCTTGGCGCTGACCGGGTTGAGGTTGACCTCGCCGGTCGCCTGGACCTTGCCTTGCTTGCCCAGGCCCGTGTCGACTTTCAATGTGAAGGGGTTCTGGTTGAGGCTATCGAAGTTCTGCACATCGACGTTCAGCGGGCCCACCTCCAACGCGACTGCCGGTTTGGCCTGGCGGTCAGCCAGGTGCACCTGATAGTTGCGCAGTTGCACGTCCTTGAGCAGCACTTGCCAGGGTTTGCTTGGCGCCGCAGGCTCGGCTTTTGGCGAGTCTGCGGTGGCGGGTGCATTTTTGGGCTCCGGTGCCTTGGCCGGTTTGCTCGGCTGGCTGGCGAACAGTTTCTGCCAGTCCAGTTGCCCATCGGCTTCCAGTGCCGCCCAGGTTTCCAGTTTGTTGCTGCGGATCTTGCCGACGACGACCTGCTGCTTGGCCAGGTCCACGGTGGTTTCGCTGACGTCCAGGCGCTCCAGGCGCACCAAGGGGCGGCCGTCCGGCGCCTTGATGGCAAATGGCGCAATGCTCGCGGCCGTGTTGGTCAGGCTCAGTTCGGTCTCTTTGGCCAGACTGAATTTGTACTCGGTGCTGAAGTTGAGCACACCGTCTTCCAGCACCAATGGCAGCGCGTCGCGGACGTAGGGCCACCAGGCTTTCATCTTGCCATCGGTGACTTTCAATGTGCCTTCGGAGGTGATCGGCACCAGGCTGAAATTACCTTTCCAGTCGATCTGTCCGCCTGCAGGCCCGGCTGCCACCAACGTCATGTCGGCGTTGTCTTCAGGCAGGGTGCTGAGATTTTTCAGCTCGAAGTCGAGCTTGTCGTAGAGGAATTCGATGGGTTCGCTGGGACGCAAATCTTCGAAATGCACATAGCCGCCCGCCAGCTTGATGCTGTCGATGCGCAGCGGAAACGGCTTGGCATTCGGATCGGTCGGGGTTGGCTCGCTGGGTGGCAGCTTGAACAACTGCGCGAGGTTCAATTGGCCGGACTTGTCGAACAACAGCTCGGTCTTGGGTTTGTCCAGTTGTACATCCGCGAGATGCAGGGCGCGGGTCCAAAGGCTGTCGATCTGCAGGTTGGCGTAGAGGCGCTCGAAACCCACTTGTTCCTTGCCTGGCTCACCGATTTTCAGCCCCCATGCCGTTACTTCCAGGCTGAACGGGTTGAGCTCGATCCGCTCGATCCGAGCCGGCAGCGTGGCGTAATTGGCCAGTTGCTGGTTGGCAATGCGCAGCGCGACACCAGGGAGAATCAGGAAACCCAGCAAGCTGTACAGGGCAAGGGCAGTCAACAAGGCGCCAGCGGCGCGAATCAATCCTTTGGGCATGGGGCGGCGCCATCTATGTCAAACAAGAGTGCCTTGGAGTATGGCACGGGATTTCGGTTCCGAAGAACGGGTCCTTTGGGAAACGTCTTACAACTGGAGTATCAGGGTTTTCAGGGGCGGCTGCTGATCCTGTGAGGGGAAGTCCGCGCCTGGCGTCATGATTTTCCAGTCGCGTACGGGGCGGCCGGCCTTTTCCGCGCATCGCAGGACTTGTTCACGCCAGTCCTCCATGCTGACTTTCGCCAGGTTGTTGCAGCAGATCAGCACGCCATTGTCGGCGGTGGCTAGCAGCGCGGGCTTGAGCAGGCTCTGGTAATCGCGCAGCAAGTCGACTGTGCCAAACGCGCTTTTGGCCCAGGCTGGCGGGTCGAGCAGTACCAGATCGTATTGACGCTGCTCCAGGCGTGGATAACTCGGCAGCTTCTGCCCGCGCCGTTGGGTGATCGGCAGCCCCGCCAATTGGCGGATCGCCGGGAAGTAATCCGACTGCACAAATTCCATAGTCGGCAGTTGCGGGTTCAGCAGGCCATTTTCGCGACCGACCGCTAGGTTGCCCTCGGCGAAGTCCAGGTTGCACACCTCGCGCGCACCGCCGGCGGCCGCGCTCAGGCCAACGCCGCAGGTATACGCGAACAGATTCAGCACGCTTTTGCCGGCGCTGTGCGCCTTGACCCAGCCACGGGTGTTACGCAAATCCAGGAACAGCAGCGGGTCCTGCCCGGCATGGCGCCCGCGCACGCGGTAATTGAGGCCCCACTCGTGGCCGATCAGGTCTTCCAGCGCAGCGGGCTCGGCACGATAAACCGTGTCTTCGCGGTCGATGCGCGAGTTGCCACGGGAACGGTCGTTGTACACCAGTAACAATTCCAGGCCCATGTACTGGTTGACCTGTTGATGCAGGTCCAGCAGCTCTGCGGTTTCCAGGCATTGGTGAAAGCTCTGCACCAGCAATTGCGGGCCGTAGCGGTCGATGGTCAGGCCGCCGGCGCCTTCCTGGCTGCCATGGAACAGGCGATAGCAGTCAGTGCCTTGGGCGTGCAGCTCATTGATCAGGTCTTGGCGATGATCGAGGGCGGCGCGCAGCGCCTGATTCAGAGAAGACATGGAGCGCGCCTTGCTGGGGAAATAAGGGCGCGAAGTTTAACAGCTATGCGCCGTGGCCTACATCAACCCCATCCGCCGATGGGCGCGTTGCACCGAACCATTGCGCATCGCCCAACGCAGCATCGGCGCACTGCGCTTGACCCCGGCACGGATCATCTGGCGTTGCAGCGGGCTTTGGTGTTGGTCGAGCATGGCGCTGGCCCAATCCGGCAGCAGGTCGATTCCGGCTTGCATCATCAAACTGCCAAAGGGCTTGGCCAGTAGGCTGGGGGAGGGCGCGTCAAGCAGTAAACGCAGTACTTCGCGGCTGCGATCGTCGCACAGCAATTGTGGGCGGATACGTGCCAGATAATCTGAAATTTCCTGCCGAGAGCGCGGAACATGCCGCGCACCTAACTGTTCGGCGACCAAGGCAATTTCGCTGTAGTAACGGTCCTGGTCTCGACCTGAAAGCTGCGGGTTGCGATAGCGCAGGTGAGCGGCGAGGAAGTTACTGACCTCCGCCACATGCACCCAGGTCAGCAACTCTGGGTCACTGGCCGCATAAGGTCGCCCGTCCGGAGCGTGGCCGACGACCTGCAGGTGAATGGTGCGGACTTTTTCGATCAGCCATTCGGCGTCTTTGCGCGAACCAAACGTCGTGCCCGAGATGAACTGCGAGGTGCGCCGCAACCGCCCGAGCATGTCCTGACGAAAGTTCGAATGGTCCCACACGCCCGCCAGGGCCAATGGGTGCAAGGCTTGCAGCATCAACGCGCTGATGCCGCCGATGAGCATGCTGCTGAAGTCGCCATGCACCTGCCAACTCACCGAATCGGGCCCGAACAGGCCGGGGTCGCCCTTGGGGTTTTCCAGGTCCAGTTGGCCCAGCGACAGGCCAGTCAGGCTCATCAACTGGCTTTCGATACGGCTGCGGATAAATTCCATGGCGACTCAGGGGGTCCTATCGGTTCAAGCGTTTGTCGATCAGGCCATCCACCACGCTCGGGTCGGCCAGGGTCGAGGTATCACCGAGGCTGTCGAGTTCGTTGCAGGCGATCTTGCGCAAAATCCTGCGCATGATCTTGCCGGAGCGGGTTTTCGGCAAGGCCGGAGCCCATTGGATCAGTTCCGGCTTGGCAAAGCTGCCGATTTCCTTGCCGACCAGCTCCAGCAGGTGCTTTTTCAGCGCATCGTCGGGTTCCACCCCATTCATGGGCGTGACAAACGCATAGATGCCTTGGCCTTTGATGTCATGGGGGTAGCCCACTACGGCGGCCTCGGCCACCAGATCATGCAGGACCAGCGCGCTTTCCACCTCGGCGGTGCCGATACGGTGGCCGGACACGTTGATCACATCGTCGATGCGCCCGGTGATCCAGTAGTCGCCGTCTTCATCGCGCCGCGCACCGTCACCGGTGAAGTAGTAGCCGGGGTAAGGTTTGAAATAGGTGTCGATCATGCGCTGCGGATCGCCGTACACGCTGCGGATCTGCCCCGGCCAGCTCGCTTTGATCGCCAGTACGCCGCTGCCGGCCCCGCTGAATTCTTTGCCCTGTTCGTCGAGCAGCACGGGCTGTACGCCAAACATCGGCTGGGTCGCGCAGCCGGGCTTGATGCGCTGTGCGCTGACCAAGGGACTGAGCATGATGCCGCCGGTTTCGGTCTGCCACCAGGTATCCACGATTGGACAGCGCTGCTCGCCGACGGCATTGAAGTACCAGTCCCAGGCTTCCGGGTTGATCGGTTCGCCGACGCTGCCCAGCAGGCGCAGGCTGGCGCGAGAGGTGCTCTCCAGCGGGCCATGGCCCTCGCGCATCAAGGCACGCAACGCGGTAGGGGCGGTGTAGAAAATATTGACCTTGTGCTTGTCGATCACCTGCCAGAAGCGTGAGCTGTCCGGGTAGCTCGGCACGCCTTCGAACATCAGCGAAGTCGCGCCGTTGGCCAGCGGGCCGTACACGATGTAACTGTGGCCGGTGACCCAGCCCACATCGGCGGTGCACCAGAACACTTCGCCCTCGCGGTAGTCGAGCACGTATTTGAAGGTCATTGCGGCTTGCAGCAGGTAGCCGCCGGTGGTGTGCAGCACACCTTTGGGTTTGCCGGTGCTGCCGGAGGTGTAGAGGATGAACAGCGGGTCTTCGGCGTCCATTGGCTCGGGCGGGCAGTCGCTGCTGGCCGCATCCAGGGCTTGTTGATACTTGAGATCGCGGCCTTCGCTCCAGTTAACGGTCGCTCCGGTGCGTTCTACCACCAGCACCGTGCTCACATTCGGGCAACTGGCCAGGGCTTTGTCGACATTCTGTTTCAGTGCTACCGGTTTACCACCGCGCACGCCTTCGTCCGCAGTGATTACGGTGCGGCAGTCGGCGTCGAGAATACGGTCACGCAAGGCATCCGGCGAGAAGCCGCCAAACACCACGGAATGTACCGCGCCGATCCGCGTGCAAGCGAGCATGGCGTAGGCGGCTTCCGGGATCATCGGCATGTAGATGCACACCCGGTCGCCTTTCTTTACGCCACGGCTTTTCAGCACATTGGCCAGGCGGCTGACGTTCTGGTGCAGTTGGCGGTAGGTGATTTTTGAAGATTTTGTCGGATCATCGCCTTCCCAGATGAAGGCCGGTTGATCGGCGCGCAGGGCGAGGTGACGGTCGATGCAGTTGTGGCTGACATTCAGTTGGCCGCCGGCAAACCATTGCGCAGCGCCGGTGTTGATGTCTGAGCGTTGGACGGTGTGCCAGGGGGTTATCCAGTCGAGAAAGCCTTTGGCCTGTTCAGCCCAGAACGTATCCGGCTGTTCGATGGATTGGCGATAGAGGCGCTGGTAGTCCTCCTGACTGAGTTGCGCAGCCCGGCGGACGGCATCGGCGGTGGGAAACGTGCTGATATCGAACATGAGCGATCCTTATTCTTGTTTTTGCGACAAGTGATAAAGATGCACCCTGCAAGGGGAGGGTTCAAGGCCAACGTCCAAACGGACGTTGGCCCTGCGATACCTGGATCAGCCGCGGTGACGACCGCGGAAGTAGTTGATCAGGCCCTGGGTCGAAGCATCTTCGGCCGAGGTTTCTTCGGCGCCGGTCAGGCGGTTGTAGACGCCCTTGCCCAGCTCTTTGCCCAGTTCCACACCCCATTGGTCAAAGGCGTTGATACCCCAGATCACGCTCTGTACGAACACTTTGTGCTCATACATCGCAACCAAAGCGCCCAAGCGACGCGGGCTGATGCGCTCGACCACGATGGTGTTGCTCGGACGGTTACCCGGGATCACCTTGTGCGGTGCCAGCTTCTGCACTTCGTCTTCCGGGATGCCTTTTTCACGCAGCTCGGCTTCGGCTTCGGCGCGGGTCTTGCCGAGCATCAGCGCCTGGCTCTGGGACAGGCAGTTGGCGTACAGCCACTGATGGTGGTCGGACACCGGGTTGAAGCTGACGATCGGCACGATGAAGTCGGCCGGGATGAGTTGGGTCCCCTGGTGCAGCAACTGGTGGTAAGCGTGCTGGCCGTTGCAACCTACGCCACCCCAGATCACTGGGCCGGTATCAGTGGCGACGGGGGTACCGTCCTGGCGCACGCTCTTGCCATTGGATTCCATGTCCAACTGTTGCAAGTGTTTGGTGATGTTACGCAGGTAGTGGTCGTACGGCAGGATCGCATGGCTCTGCGCACCCCAGAAATTGCCGTACCACACGCCCAGCAGACCCAGCAGCACCGGCATGTTCTGTTCGAATGGGGCGTTCTGGAAATGCTGGTCCATGGTGTAGGCACCGGACAGCAGTTCCTTGAAGTTGGACATGCCGATCGCCAGGGCGATTGGCAAGCCGATGGCCGACCACAGCGAGTAACGACCGCCGACCCAGTCCCACATCGGGAAGATGTTTTCTTCGCGGATGCCAAAGGCCACAGCCGCCGCGTTGTTGCTCGATACGGCGATGAAGTGGCGGTACAGCTCGGCTTCCGAGCCACCCTGGGCCAGGTACCAGGCGCGTGCGGCCTGGGCGTTTTTCAGGGTTTCCAGGGTATTGAAGGATTTCGACGAGACGATAAACAGCGTGGTCTCGGCGCGCAGCTTCAGCGTCAGCTCGTGGAACTCGCTGCCGTCGATGTTCGCCAGGTAGTGGCAACGCACGCCTTTGTGGGCGTAGGACAACAGCGCTTCGGAGACCAGCTCCGGGCCTAGGAACGAGCCACCGATACCGATGTTCACCACGTCGGTGATCGGCTTCTCGGTGTAGCCACGCCACAGGCCATCGTGAATGCGCCCGACCAAGTCGGTGATCTGGTTCAGCACCTTGTGCACGTCCGGCATGATGTTCACGCCATTCACCGACAGCTTGTCGCCCACCGGGCGACGCAAGGCGGTGTGCAGGGCCGGGCGACCTTCGGACGAGTTGACCGGCTCGCCGGCGTACAGCGAGTCGATCGCGTCTTTCAGGCCGACTTCTTTGGCGAGGCCCACGAGCAGGTCACGGGTTTCGCTGGTGATCAGGTTTTTCGAGTAATCGAGGAAAAGTCCGCAGCTGCTCAGGGTGAACTGGGAAAAACGCTGAGGATCGGCATTGAACGCTTCGCGCATGCTGAAATCCTGCATGGCTTGGCGATGTTGATTGAGCGCTTGCCAGGCGGGCAGAGCGGTAACGTCATGAGGAGTGCGGTAGTACGCCATCGCTGCGGGTTTCCTTTTATTACGGGGACTGCCTTTAGGACACTTCTAAGCCCGGAACGTCCAGTCTTTGATCAAGCATTGGGTTCCGGACAGCGCTAACCATAGCGCAGGGCGATTACATTAAACCTAGCGTGTCGATATGTCTTGGCTTTGTCTGCGCTAAGGCCGGTACTTTTTTATACCGGCCCTTTTTATTGACGCAGCGAGGAGGGCGATTGGAAGGGGTCAGTCGAGGGTCAGGTGCAGGTTGTCGATGAGCCGGGTAGCGCCGAGATAGGCGGCTACCAGGATCACGATATCCCGATCTTCGGCCGTGGCCGGGCGCAAATGCGCGCCCTGGCGCACTTCGAGGTAGTCCAGGCGCAACCCGGCGGCTTCGATCTGCTGGACCTGTTCGGCGCGCAGCTTGGCGAAGTCGTGGTCACCGGCTTTAATCGCGGCGCCAATCTGGCTGAGGCTGCGGTACAGCACCGGCGCAATGGCGCGTTGCTCGTCGGTGAGGTAGCCGTTACGCGACGACAGCGCGAGGCCGTCGTCGGCGCGCACGGTGGGCTCGCCGATGATCTGGATCGGCATGTTCAGGTCGTGGACCATGGCGCGGATCACGGCCAGTTGCTGGTAATCCTTCTGGCCAAACACCGCCATGTCCGGCTGGACCATGTTGAACAGCTTGCTGACCACGGTCGCCACGCCTTCGAAATGCCCGGGACGGCTGGCGCCGCACAGGCCTTCAGACAATTGTGGCACGCTGACGCGCGTCTGGCCGGTCATGCCGCCGGGGTACATTTCGTCGACGGTGGGCGCGAACAGCAGGTTGCAGCCCGCTTGCAGCAGCATTTCCTGGTCGGCGGCCAGGGTGCGCGGATACTTGTCCAAGTCTTCGCCAGCGCCAAACTGCAGCGGGTTGACGAAGATGCTGGCCACCACGAAATCCGCCTGCTGGGCGGCCTTGGTCACCAAAGTGGCATGGCCGCTGTGCAGGTTGCCCATGGTCGGCACAAAGCCAATGCGCTTGCCGGCGTTGCGGGCGTGAGTAACCGCAGCCCGCAATTCACGTACGGTTTTTACGGTGTTCATGCAGAGAATCCGTGTTCGGCGCCAGGGAAGGTCACGCCTTTGACTTCGGCAACGTAGGCACTCAATGCGGCGTGAATGCTGTCCTGGCCGGCCATGAAGTTCTTGACGAACTTCGGCACACGGCCGCTGATCGACAGGCCGAGCATGTCGTGCAGCACCAGCACCTGGCCATCGGTGGCCGAGCCTGCGCCAATCCCGATCACCGGCACTTTCACGGCCTGGGTGATTTCTGCCGCCAGTTCGCTCGGCACGCATTCGAGCAGGATCATTGCCGCGCCGGCCTGCTCCAGAGCGATGGCATCCGCGCGCATCTGCCGCGCCTGGGCCTCATTGCGGCCTTGTACCTTGTAGCCGCCGAGGATGTTCACCGACTGTGGCGTCAGGCCCATGTGTGCGCACACCGGCACGCCGCGTTCCGCCAGCAGGCGGATCGACTCGGCCAGCCATACTGCGCCTTCGACTTTGATCATGTGCGCGCCGGCTTGCATCAGCTTGCCGGCATTCTGGAAGGTCTGTTCAAGCGTCGCGTATGCCATGAATGGCAGGTCGGCGATGATGAAGGCGCCATCGTTACCGCGCTTGACGCTGGCGGTGTGGTACGCAAGTTCATCAGTGGTGACGGGCAGGGTGCTGTCATTCCCTTGAAGAACCATGCCGAGGGAGTCGCCCACTAGCAGCACTTCAACCCCAGCCTGGCAACTGGCGTGGGCGAAGGTGGCGTCATAGCAGGTCAGCATGGCGATTTTTTCACCTTTGAGCTTGAGGCTCTGCAAGGTGGTCAGGGTAATGTCTGGCATGAAAAGGGTCCTCATTCAGGCGCTTGGAAACAGCGAGTAACGCGCGTGAGTCTTCGTTTATACAGGCGCACTGTCTTGAGAGCAGTGCTTATATGGCCTGGATTGCGCCCTTTAGCGCCGGGTTGGCGGCAGCGGGACGCCTATAGTCGTGAGGAGGGCACGGGAAGTCAATTGGATGTGTTACCGCATTGTTACGATGACGGTGTTACCGCTGTTACTGACGCGATTCAGCAAGTGGGAAAGCGATTTTGAGGGCGTAGGTGATCAAAATGTGGGAGCTGTCTTGCCTGCGATGCAGGCGCCTCGGTCTTTCAGTGAAACCGAGGTGATGCTATCGCAGGCAAGCCAGCTCCCACATTGATCGAGTCAGTTTTGGGGCAAGCGTTCCAGGCCGACAAACGGGCAGGCGGTCAGCAAGTCGTTGAGCGTTTGACCGTTGGGCAGTTGCAGCGATGCGGGCGCTAGCTCGGCCAGTGGATACAGCACAAATGCGCGCAGGTGCATCTGGTAGTGCGGGACCTTGAGGCGCGGCTCATCGATCAGTTGATCGCCAAACAGCAGGATATCGAGGTCGAGCGTGCGCGGGCCCCAGCGTTCAAGGCGTTCGCGGCCCTGGTCGTTTTCGATGGCTTGCAGCGCATCCAGCAACTCCAGGGGCGCAAGGCGACTGTCCAGGGCGGCAACCGCATTGGTGTAGCGCGGTTGGCCTGGGAGCAGGGAGTCACTTTGATAAAAGGCGGACACTCCAGCGACCGTGGTGCCCGGCAATTGCGCCAGTGCTTCGATAGCGCTGCGCAATTGCTGGTCCGGGGCAGCCAGGTTGCTGCCCATGCCGATGTAGATGCGTTCCACGTTTATTCGCCCGAGGCGTCAGCCGAACTGCGCTTGCGCTTGCTGCCACTGCGACGACGTTTCTTCGGGCCTTCGCCGTCGCCTTTGCTGCCGAGGTCACGAATCATGTCGCGGCGCTCGCTGTCATTGGCGTCCTGGTAATCGGTCCACCATTCGCCCAGGCCGTCGGTCTGCTCGCCGGCACTTTCGCGCAGCAGCAGGAAGTCGTAGCCGGCGCGGAAGCGCGGGTTGTCCAGCAACAGGTCGGCGCGTTTGCCGCTGCGGCGTGGCAGACGCTCCTGCATGTCCCAGATCTCGCGGATCGGCATAGTGAAGCGTTTCGGAATAGCGATGCGCTGGCACTGTTCGGCGATCAGCTCATGCGCGGCTTCCTGCATGGCCGGGATCGGCGGCATGCCACGCTCCTGCAAGCGCAGTACGCGTTTCGGCAAGGCTGGCCACAACAGCGCGGCAAACAGGAATGCCGGGGTGACCGGCTTGTTCTGCTTGATGCGCAGGTCGGTGTTGATCAGCGCTTCGCTGATCAGGGTGTGGGTGTACGTCGGGTTGTATTCCAAAGCCTCGGCGCTGGCCGGGAACAGTGGGTCGAACAACTGCAGGTCCACCAGCATTTCAAAGGTGTCGGCGGCATAACCCGAGAGGAACAGTTTGAGCACTTCTTCGAACAGGCGCGCCGAGGGGATTTCCCGCAGCATCGGTGCCAGTTCACGAATCGGTGCGGCGGTGTGGCGCTCGATGCCGAAGTTCAGCTTGGCGGCAAAACGCACGGCCCGCAGCATGCGGACCGGGTCTTCCTGGTAGCGCTGGACCGGGTCGCCGATCAGGCGGATCAGGTTGTTGCGAATGTCGTGTACGCCATTGGCGTAATCGAGGATGCGCTCGCTGACCGGGTCGTAATACAGGGCGTTGATGGTGAAGTCGCGGCGTTGCGCGTCTTCTTCCAGGGTGCCGTAGACGTTGTCGCGCAGGATACGCCCGCTTTCGTTGCGGGAGGACTGATTGGTGTCTTCCTCTTCATCGTTTTGCGGATGGCCGGCACGGAACGTCGCGACTTCAATGATTTCGCGACCGAAGTGAATATGCACCAGCTTGAAGCGTCGGCCGATGATCCGCGCATTACGGAATTCGGCACGCACTTGCTCAGGCGTGGCGCTGGTGGCGACGTCGAAGTCCTTGGGCGTGATGTTGAGCAGCATGTCGCGTACGCACCCGCCCACCAGATAAGCCTGGTAGCCGGCGTTCTGCAAACGTTCGACGATGTTCACTGCATAACGGCTGAATTGAGCGCGTTGCAGCGAATGCTGGCTGCTGTTGAGCACTTCAGGCGTGCTGCGTTTGTGTTGCGTACGACGCAAGGGAGAACGGAATGACTGGAACAACTTCTTCAGCATGGGATGCACTGTTTGAAGGAATGTTCGGCCATAACGAAGAATGACCGCATGATGGGCGGGGATTCTAGCATTTAGTCAGGGGATGGTGTAGGAACAAGCTGCAAGCCCCAAGCCAAAAGCTTCAAGAGATTGCTGGACGGTCAAATCGCGGAAACTACAAGGGGAGCCGAAGCTCCCCCAGAAGTAGTTGCGTGCTCTATTTTTATTATTGATTTCGGGCTTCTTGTTTTTGTTGATCGCCCTCGCCATGAATCTTCACCTTCATGACACTCCCAATCGGGAGTCAAGAGCAAACGGATTGCTTTGGTCGCTGTGTTGCTGATCTACGATCCAACCAGTTCAGGCTCTGCCTTAGGGCAGTTTTTGTTGTTCTCGGCCTGGTTGCGGGGCAAGCCCCAAATGCAACGCCTCTCCAAAAGAATCAGTTAGCTGCGCCTCCGCCGTGTTGTTTTTGTTATGCGTGAGTCGATTCGTCTTATTTTTATTGTCTTGTACAAAGCTTGTTATTGTTTTTGTACTAAGCATATAGCAGGGTGCGTGCCAACTTTTGCCTAACCCAGCAAAACCGGGGGGTTGAGGTGGTTTCGGGTTTTTGACGGGCCAAAAAAAGCCGGGGCTTCGTTACCGTAAGCCCCGGCTTTTGTTACGCGAAATATCCGCGGTAACAGTTTTTTCACATTGGTGGGTGTTACCTGTGGGCGCGCACCCTTAACTCTCGCTGGCCACACCGGTCTTGCGCCGTGGAATGCCCAGGCGCTGGCGGCGTTCCCACAGGCATTTGCGGCTTACGCCCAGCTTGCGCGCCAGTTCGGTCTCGGTCATGTGGTCCTGATGCTCAAGGACGAAATGCTGGAAGTAGTCTTCCAGCGACAGGTCTTCGGTCGGCTCATGGCTGGTATTGCTGCCGCCGCCCTGTTGAGGCGCCAGGCCGATGAAGTCGTCATCCTCCAAGTCACTGAGCTCGATATCGATGCCCAGCAGTTCGGCGGAAATCTCCGGGCTCTCCGACAGGATCACCGCGCGCTCCACCGCATTCTCCAGCTCCCGCACGTTACCCGGCCATGAGTAATGCCGAATCGCCTGCTCGGCGTCCGGCGCGAACTTCAGGTCGGTACGGTTGATACGCGCGCTCTGGCGCAGCAGGAAGGCATTGGCGATCTCGTTGACGTCGGCGCCACGCTCACGCAGGGCCGGCAGCTTGAGGGCGATCACGTGCAGACGGTAATACAAGTCTTCACGGAACTGGCCGATCTTGGCCAGGCTCTTGAGGTCGCGGTGAGTCGCCGCGATCAGGCGCACATCGACCTTTTGCGACTGCACCGAGCCTACGCGGCGAATTTCACCTTCCTGTAGCACACGCAGTAACCGCGCTTGTGCTTCCAGTGGCAATTCACCGATTTCATCGAGGAACAGCGTGCCGCCGTCCGCCGCTTCCACCAAGCCCGCACGCCCGGCGCTGGCGCCGGTAAACGCACCTTTCTCGTGACCGAACAGCTCGGACTCGATCAGGGATTCGGGGATCGCAGCGCAGTTCACCGAGATCATCGGCGCCTTGGCGCGCTTGGACAGGTTGTGCAGGGCACGGGCCACCAGTTCTTTACCGGTGCCGGACTCGCCCTGGATCAAAACATTTGAGTCAGTCGGCGCGACTTTACGGATCTTGCCGTACAGGTCCTGCATCGGTGGGCAAGAGCCGATGATGCCGATCTCGCCGTTGCTGTTATCAACCCCCGGCTTGTCGGCGGTTTTGCCCGCTGGACGTTGCTCGACCGGCGCACTGCTGGCCGATTGACGGTCACGCAGGATACGGGCCACGGCCTGAAGCATCTCATCATGGTCGAAAGGCTTGGCGATGTAGTCCACCGCGCCCATCTTCATCGAGTCGACCGCCGAGCGCAGGCTGGCATAGCTGGTCATGATCAGCACCGGGGTGCCCTGGCCAAGCTTGATCAACTCGGTGCCAGGCGCGCCAGGCAGGCGCAGGTCACTGACAATCAGGTCGAACGTGGGAATGCTGAACCGCTCCTGGGCTTCCTGCACCGAGCCGGCTTCGCTGACCTGGTACTGATTACGTTCAAGCAGGCGACGCAAGGCAGAGCGGATAATGGTTTCGTCTTCGACGATCAAAATGTGCGGCATTGATTCAATTCTCTCGACGGTCTCAGTTCACAGCGGACGTCGCTTCGACATGACGCGGCAAGGTCACCCGAATACGGGTGCCGCGTTGGCTTTCGGTGTCAGCCGGGCTGTCGATGGTGATTTGTCCATAATGCTCTTCAACGATGGAATAGACCAGTGCAAGGCCCAGACCGGTACCTTCACCTGGGTCCTTGGTGGTGAAGAAGGGTTCGAACAATCGGTCCATGATGTTCTGTGGAATACCGCTACCTTCATCTTCGACGATCAGATCGACCGTATGTTCGAAAGCCTCGGTCTTGACGCGTACCGCACCGCCGGCCGGGGTGGCGTCACGGGCGTTGGACAACAGGTTGATCAGCACTTGGGCCAGGCGTTGTGAGTCGCCATCCACCCAGTGGTCGGGATCGCACAAATTGAAGAACTGTACTTCGAAATTGCGCCGGTTCAAGGCCAGCAGCCCAATGGCATCCTGCGCCACTTCGGCCAGGCATACCGCTTCGTCCTGATTCTGATGGGCGCCGGCGTGGGCGAAGCTCATCAGCGACTGCACGATGCGAGAAACGCGCTTGGTCTGTTCGAGGATCTGCCCGCTGATCTCGGTGATTTCGCCGTCTTCCTCGCGCTCTTCCCGCAGGTTCTGCGCGAGGCAAGCGATACCGGTGATCGGGTTGCCGATTTCATGGGCCACGCCCGCCGCCAGTCGGCCGATGCTGGCCAGACGCTCGGAGTGCACCAGCTTGTCTTCGAGCATCTGGGTTTCGGTCAGGTCTTCTACCAGCAACACCAGGCCGCTGTTACCGGGCGCCAGGGGTTCGTCGATGGCGGCTTTGTGCAGGTTGAGCCAACGGGTCTGGCCGTCGAGGGCCAGGTGCTGCTTGTGCAAATGTTCGTCGGGCAGGTTGATGAAGCCTTGCAGCAATTCTTTCCACGGGTCGCCCAGGGTATTGAGGCGTGAACCGACCACCCGCTGCGCTGCGATACCGGTGAGTTCTTCCATGGCCTTGTTCCACATCAGGATCTCCTGGTCCTTGGCCAGGGAGCACACGCCCATGGGCAATTCCTGCAAGGTCTGGCGGTGGTAGCGGCGCAAGGCATCGAGTTCGGCGGCGAGACCGGTAAGGCGTGAGTGGTAATCCTCCAGCCGGCTCTCGATGAAATGGATGTCTTCGGTCACATAGTTTTCGCCGCCGGCCTTATAGGGCAGAAAGGTTTCCACCATGTCCTGGGACACGCTCGGCCCCATCAAGCCGGACAGGTTGGCCTCGATACGGTCACGCAGGCGCCGCAACGCGTACGGGCGCCGCTCGTCGAACGGCAGATAGAGATCACGCAGCGCCTGTTCAACTTCCTTCTGCGCCGCCTTGGCGCCCAGGGGCTTGGCCAGTTGCGTGGCGAACTCCTGGGGCGAGGCTGCATGCAGTTCGCGGCGTTGCGGGCGGCGTACGTTATCCACCGCGCACGCTTCGGCGGCGCTGGTTTCTTCCGGGCTGGCGTTGGTGAACAGGGAGATCAGGGTGAACATCAGGACGTTGGCGGCCAGGGAGGCAATCGCAGCCATGTGCCAACTGGTGTCGTCCAGCACGTAGATCATGTTCAGCAACGGGATGTAGAAACCCTGCAGATTGCCGACCAGCGGCAACAGCATAGTCACGATCCACACCAGGATTCCGGCCAGCAAACCGGCGATGAAACCACGGCGATTGGCGGTCGGCCAGTACAGTACCGAGAGCACGCCTGGGAGGAACTGCAAGGTGGCGACAAACGCAACGATGCCGAGGTTGGCCAGGTCCTGCCCCGCGCCCAGCAACAGGTAGAACCCGTAGCCGGCCATGATGATCGCGACGATCAGCGCGCGGCGTGTCCATTTCAGCCAGCGGTAGATATTGCCTTCGGCTGGCGGCTGGTACAGCGGCAGCACCAGGTGGTTGAGTGCCATGCCGGACAGTGCCAGGGTCGTGACGATGATCAGTCCGCTGGCCGCTGACAATCCACCGACGTAAGCCAGCAGCGCCAAGGCCGGGCTGTTGGCAGCAATGCCAATGCCGAGGGTGAAGTATTCAGGGTTGGTGGTGGCCCCCAGTTTCAGGCCTGCCCACAGGATCAGCGGTACCGCCAGGCTCATCAACAGCAGGAACAACGGCAAGCCCCAACTGGCGCTGACCAGCGAGCGCGGGTTGAGGTTCTCGGTGAAAGTCATGTGGTACATGTGCGGCATCACAATCGCCGAGGCGAAAAACACCAGCAGCAGCGTGCGCCATGGGCCTTCCTGCAAAGGCGTGTGCAGGGCGGCAAGGGCGGTCTGGTTTTGCAGCAGCCACAGTTCCAACTGCTGCGGGCCGTCGAACACGCCGTAGAGCGCATACAGGCCGACGCCGCCGATGGCGATCAGCTTGATCACCGACTCAAAGGCAATCGCAAACACCAGCCCTTCATGTTTTTCGCGGGTGGCGATATGGCGTGAACCGAAGAAAATCGTGAACAGCGTGATCAGCGCACAGAAGGCCAGCGCTACGCGATGTTGCACTGGCTCGCGGGTCAGGATGCTGATGGAGTCGGCCACGGCCTGAATTTGCAGGGCCAGCAACGGCAACACGCCGATCAGCATGAAAATAGTGGTCAGCGCACCGGCCCAGGTGCTGCGAAAGCGGAAGGCAAACAGGTCGGCCAGGGAAGACAATTGGTAGGTGCGGGTGATCTTCAGGATCGGGTACAGCAGCACCGGCGCCAGCAGAAATGCGCCGGACACCCCTAGGTAGCTGGACAAAAAGCCATAACCGTACTGATAGGCCAGGCCCACGGTGCCATAGAACGCCCAGGCACTGGCGTATACGCCGAGGGACAAGGTGTAGGTCAACGGATGGCGAATGATCGCCCGCGGAATCATTCCGCGCTCACTGATCCAGGCGACTCCGAACAACGCGGCCAGGTAGGCGGCGCTGATCAGCAGCATCTGGGTGAGGCTAAAGCTCATCGGCATCTTTTTGGCTCTGCAGGATGAAAGTCACGACGATCAGGATCAGCCACAGCAGATAAGGGCGATACCAGGCGCCCGTGGCGTCGATCCACCAATCCATGATGGCGGGGGAAAACAGGTAGATCCCGACGACCAGCAGCAGGACCAATCGATAGATGTACATGTTGGCCTCTGTCTAAAAACGTGCGGCGATGGTAACGGATGCTTGGCAAGCTGCAAGCGCCTTCAGCTCAATTGCGCTTCGGCCAGCGTGAGTGTGCGCGGGATCTGCGTGGCATCCCAGTGCGTAATGCCCCAATCCAGCAGTTCCCGCGGGCTGGCGTGCAACAGTTCGTCATCGGGTTGCTGGCCGAGGGCGCGCAGGGCTCTCAGTAGCAAAGGCGTGGCCTGGTCGGGTGTCAACGGCGGGGAACGGTAGGATTTGCCCAGTTTATTGCCGTCCGGCTGGATGATCAGCGGCACGTGCAGGTAGCGAGGTTGGCGCAGGCCGAGCAGTTCTTGCAGGTAGAGCTGGCGTGGCGTTGAGTCCAGCAGGTCGGCACCGCGCACGATATCGGTCACACCTTGCCACGCATCGTCGAGCACCACGGCCAGTTGATAGGCGTAGAGGCCGTCGCGGCGACGGATGACGAAATCGCCTACATCGCGGCCCACGTGCTGTCGGAATTCGCCCTGGACGCGGTCGGTAAAGTGGTACTCAAGCTCTGGAACGCGCAAACGGATGGCGGCGTCTTGCTGGGCGTGGCCGGCATTGCGGCACAGGCCAGGGTAGATGCCGTTGTAGGGCTCCAGCTGTTTGCGCGAGCAGGTGCAGGCGTAGGCCAGGCCGTGGTTGAACAGGTCATTAAGCACTTTGGCGTAGGCTTCATGCCGCTCGCTTTGTCGGACCAGTTCGCCGTCCCACTCGAAGCCATAGCTTTCCAGGGCATGCAGGATCGCCGCTTGGGCGCCGGGCTCTTCACGGGGTGGGTCGAGGTCTTCCATGCGCATCAGCCAGCGGCCATGGTTGGCGCGGGCGTCAAGGTAGGAGGCGAGGGCGGCGACCAGGGAGCCGAAATGCAAATGGCCGCTGGGTGTGGGGGCAAAGCGCCCGATATAGGTAGAGGCTGTCATGGGCCGGATACTACTGGAAATTCGGTAAACGCCAGCAACAAAAATGGGGCGTTCGCACGCCCCATTCGTTCAGCTCGGCTGGATTACTTGCCGACCTGTTTTTCCTTGATTTCAGCCAAGGTCTTGCAGTCTACGCAGAGGTCCGCGGTTGGGCGGGCTTCCAGGCGACGAATACCAATCTCGACGCCGCAGGATTCGCACCAGCCGTATTCTTCGTCTTCGATCAGTTGCAGCGTCTTGTCGATCTTCTTGATCAGCTTGCGTTCGCGATCACGGGCGCGCAGTTCAAGGGCGAACTCTTCTTCCTGGCTGGCACGGTCGGCCGGGTCCGGGAAGTTGGCGGCTTCGTCCTTCATGTGGTCAACGGTGCGGTCGACCTCTTTCATCAAGTCCTGCTTCCACTTTTGCAGGATATTGGTGAAGTGCTGGCGCATGGGCTTGCCCATGTACTCCTCACCCTTCGCTTCGACGTAAGGTGTGAAGCCACTGAGGCTCTGCTGCTGTTGCTTTGCTGGGGTGGACATGAATAGACCGCCTCTCACTCTTCTAATCCATTGCGCAGGATTGCAACGTCACCGACGCCTGCCGGCCCTGCGGCTGCAAGCGGGCGAACTTACCAGATAGATTCGGGGTGCGCCACTCCCGGTTGTCGAGGCCCATGGCAAATCGCTTGCAAACTGCGACAGCCCGCCATTGCTGGGTATGCATTGCCTCGAATGTTTATTTTAGTCGTTTTGCAGGCACTTGCCCGGCCGGCACATGCCGCCGGGCAGGCAATAGAACATGTTTTCCCGCGCGGGTTCGGTAGAATCCAGAATTTGTCCTCACCGTTAAGGAAGGCTAATGGCTCAGCCCTACAGTGCGCGCAGTCGCGCCATCGAACCTTTTCATGTCATGGCATTGCTGGCGCGGGCCAATGAGCTGCAAGCCGCCGGCCATGACGTGATCCACTTGGAAATCGGCGAGCCGGACTTCACCACCGCCGAGCCGATCATCCAGGCCGGCCAGGCAGCATTGGCCAACGGCAAGACGCGCTATACCGCCGCCCGTGGCTTGCCCGAGTTGCGCGAGGCCATTAGCGGTTTCTACCAGCAGCGCTATGGGCTGAACGTGGACCCCGAGCGCATCCTGATCACGCCCGGTGGCTCAGGCGCATTGTTGCTCGCCAGCAGTTTGCTGGTGGACCCGGGCAAGCATTGGCTGCTCGCCGACCCTGGCTACCCCTGCAATCGCCACTTCCTGCGATTGGTGGAGGGCGCGGCGCAGCTGGTGCCGGTCGGTCCTGAAGTGCGCTATCAGTTGACCGCTGACCTCGTGGCCAAACACTGGGATCAGGACAGTGTGGGCGCATTGGTGGCATCCCCGGCCAACCCGACCGGCACGATCCTCACACGCGACGAATTGGCCGAGCTTTCCGGCGCGATCAAGGCGCGCAACGGTCATTTGGTGGTGGACGAGATTTACCATGGCCTCACCTATGGCACCGATGCGGCCAGCGTGCTGGAAGTCGACGACGACGCGTTCGTCCTGAATAGTTTTTCGAAGTATTTCGGCATGACCGGTTGGCGCCTGGGTTGGCTGGTAGCACCGCCGGCGGCGGTGGGTGAATTGGAGAAGCTCGCGCAAAATCTCTACATCAGTGCGCCGAGCATGGCCCAGCATGCGGCATTGGCCTGTTTCACCCCGCAAACCCTTAGCATTCTGGAAGAGCGCCGCGCTGAGTTCGGCCGTCGTCGCGATTTCCTGCTGCCCGCCTTGCGCGAGCTTGGGTTTGGCATCGCGGTCGAGCCGGAGGGCGCGTTCTATTTATATGCCGATATCAGCGCGTTCGGCGGTGATGCCTTCGCATTCTGCCGCCACTTTCTCGAAACCGAACATGTGGCGTTTACGCCAGGCCTGGATTTTGGCCGCTACCAAGCCGGCCACCATGTGCGTTTTGCCTACACGCAAAACCTCGATCGGCTACAGGAAGCGGTGGAACGGATCGCTCGTGGCTTGCGGAGCTGGCTAGGCTGATGCGCTTTCATCCTCCCCTCGAAGAAGCGCGGCTGATTCGTCGCTACAAGCGTTTTCTCACCGATATCGAAACCGTTACCGGCGAGTTGTTGACCATTCATTGCCCCAACACCGGCTCGATGCTCAATTGCATGGTCGAAGGTGGGCAGGTCTGGTTCAGTCGCTCCAATGACCCCAAGCGCAAGTTGCCGGGCACCTGGGAAATCGCCGAGACGCCCCAGGGTCGCTTGGCGTGTGTAAACACGGCGCGTGCCAATCAGTTGGTCGAGGAAGCGTTACGTGCGGGTGTCATTACCGAGTTGAACGGCTTTACCGCCTTGAAGCGTGAAGTGCCTTACGGTCAGGAGAAAAGCCGCATCGACTTCCGCCTGGACTATCCCGACGGCGCGGCTTACATCGAAGTCAAAAGCGTAACCCTGGGTTTTGACGGCACTTCGGTTGCCGCTTTCCCGGATGCAGTGACCCAGCGTGGCGCCAAGCATTTGCGCGAACTGGCCCATCTGGCGCGTGACGGTGTGCGAGCGGTGCAGTTGTATTGCGTCAACCTCTCGGGGATTGATGCTGTGCGCCCGGCCGTGGAGATCGACGCGGCCTACGCTGCTGCCCTGCGCGAAGCCAAGGCGGCCGGCGTGGAAGTGCTGGCGTATGGCGTGCGCGTGACATCCGAGGAGATCTGCGTGGACCGGCGTCTGGACGTGCTGCTCGACTAGAGTTGCACCCACAATCCCTGGGCGTCTTCGCGTCCGGGCAGGGCGATCAGGCTTTGCCCGGCGCAAGGGCCTGCGATGCACTCGCCGTTCTCGATCAGGAACAGCGCGCCGTGGGTGGCGCACTGGATCAGGCTGGCGCTGTCGTCGAGGAACCGGTCGGGCTGCCATTCCAGTGGAACCCCACGATGGGGGCAGCGGTTGATATAGAAGTAGGCAATGCCGTCCCGGCGCACGGCCAACAATTTGCAACCATCGATTTCAAAACCGAGGCTGCTGTCTGGCGCGAGGGTATCGGAGGAGCAGAGAAACTTCATTTCAATCCTTAAGTGCCTTGACGTTCAAATGCAAACAATTATCAAATGCCGGCTTCGCCCGTTGGCCGACCGGGCGCTCAATACGATGCGGGGCAGCGGTTATCTGTCACATTGATGAGCGTTTGAGCGGCCCTGCCCTTGGAAGGAAACCCTGTTATGCGCCTGAGTGCCAGCGCTATTGCGCTTGTTGTCGGACTGCTGGTCAACCCTGGGGCTCAAGCCTCTGAACTGCCACAACGTTGGGTGAGTGCCGGTGGGGCGCTGTCGGAATGGGTGACGGCCTTGGGCGGTGAGTCGAAGTTAGTGGGCGTGGATACCACCAGCCAGCACCCTGAGTCCCTCAAGGCGTTGCCGAGCATTGGTTACCAGCGGCAGTTGTCGGCTGAGGGCATCTTGAGTTTGCGCCCGCAGGTGCTGGTGGGTACTGAAGAAATGGGCCCGCCGCCCATACTGGCGCAGATCCGCAGCGCGGGTGTGCAGGTGGAGATGTTCTCGGCGCAGCCTGATTTGCCGACGTTGAAGGGTAACCTCCAGCACTTGGGCAAGTTGCTGGGCGCTGAGGCCAGGGCCAACGCATTGTTTACCGGATATGAGCAGGCGCTGGATCAGCAGAAGCGCTGGGTCGCCAAGGCTCAGTCCACCCAAAAGGCCCCCGGCGTATTGCTGTTGCTGGGTCATGCAGGCGGCAAGCCGCTGATCGCGGGCAAAGACACGGCGGCTGACTGGATGTTGCAGCAGGCGGGAGGGCGCAATTTGGCGACGCATACTGGCTACAAACCGTTTTCGGTGGAGTCGTTGGCGGGGTTGAGCCCGGATGTGCTGGTGTTTGCGGATCGTGCCCTGACCGGAGATGCGGCGCGTGCGGCGCTGTTCAAGGAGAATCCGATCCTGGCGTCCACGCCGGCGGCCAAAAGCGGACGAGTGTTTGAAGTGGATCCGACCTTGCTGGTCGGCGGGCTGGGGCCGCGTATACCGCAAAGCCTCGCAGACCTATCTGCCGGGTTTTACCCCTCCCAGGCCAAGCCAGCCCCATGACCACTCTGGTAAAACCCAAGACGCTGTTTGTTGGGCTGGCGTTGTTGTGTGTCTTGGCGATCTGGCTTTCGTTGGCGCTGGGGCCGGTCAGCTTACCGTTGCTGGATACGCTCAAAGCCGCGTTGCGCTTGATGGGGGTGCCGATTGAGGCCCAAGGGCTGGAGCAGGCTGAGCTGATCCTGGGGCAGATCCGTTTGCCGCGCACGCTGCTGGGCTTGGCTGTCGGTGGTGTGTTGGCCTTGTCGGGTGTGGCGATGCAGGGGTTGTTTCGCAATCCTCTGGCTGATCCAGGCTTGGTGGGGGTTTCAAGCGGAGCTGCGCTGGGGGCAGCGGTGGCGATTGTCGGTGGTTCGTTTTTCGGCGGTTTGCCGGATGCATTCGGCCCCTATCTTCTGTCGCTGTGTGCATTCCTGGGTGGGTTGGGTGTAACTGCACTGGTCTATCGACTGGGGCGGCGTAATGGCCAGACCAACGTCGCAACCATGCTGCTCGCCGGCATTGCCCTCACGGCCCTCGCCAGTTCGGCGGTGGGCCTGTTTACCTACCTGGCGGACGACGCCACTTTGCGCACCCTGACGTTTTGGAACCTGGGCAGCCTCAACGGTGCCAGCTATTCACGGTTATGGCCGCTTTTGCTGGTGAGCGCGGGCGTGGCGCTATGGCTGCCGCGCCGGGCCAAAGCGTTGAATGCTTTGCTGCTGGGTGAGTCGGAGGCCAATCATCTCGGTATCGATGTAGAAAAGCTCAAGCGCGAATTGGTTTTCTGCACGGCGCTGGGCGTCGGGGCTGCGGTGGCCGCCGCGGGCATGATCGGTTTTGTCGGGTTGGTGGTGCCGCATCTGGTGCGTTTGCTGGCGGGGCCGGACCATCGGGTGTTGTTGCCGGCATCGGTTCTGGCAGGTGCGAGCCTGTTGTTGTTTGCCGATCTGGTCGCACGGCTCGCGCTGGCACCGGCTGAGTTGCCGATCGGTATCGTCACTGCATTTATCGGCGCGCCGTTTTTTCTTTACCTGTTGTTGCGGGGGCGTGCCTGATGCTGCGTGTGGAAGACCTGCAGATCCGTCGCGGTCGCAAAACTGTATTGGCGGATGTCACCCTCGACCTGTTACCGGGCGAAGTGCTCGGCGTGTTGGGCCCCAACGGTGCGGGCAAAAGTACGCTGCTCGGTGGATTGTGCGGTGAGCTGCACCCCGACCAAGGCAACGTGTGGCTGGATCAGCGCCCGTTGAGTGAGTGGAGTGGCGCGCAGCGGGCACAGCGCCTGGCGGTATTGCCGCAAAGCTCGACGCTGGACTTTGCTTTCCGTGTCGAAGAGGTGGTCGGCATGGGCCGCCTGCCGCATCAGACCGGGCGAGCCCGCGATGATGAGATCATTGAGGCGGCGTTGCAGGCAGCAGATGTCGGCCACTTGAGCGGCCGCAGCTACCTGGCGCTGTCCGGTGGCGAGCGCCAGCGGGTGCATCTGGCACGGGTGCTGGCGCAGTTATGGCCGGGCGAGGCCGGGCAGACGTTGCTGTTGGATGAGCCGACGTCGATGCTGGATCCTTTGCATCAACACACCACCTTACAGGCTATTCGCGCCTTTGCTGATCGGGGCGCGGCGGTGTTGGTGATTCTTCACGATTTGAACCTGGCGGCGCGTTACTGCGATCGCATTCTGCTGCTGGAGGCGGGACGGCCACACGCATTGGATACGCCGGTGCAGGTGATGCAGCCTGAACCGTTGAAGGCTGTGTTTGGTTTGGATGTGCTGGTGCAGCCCCATCCGGAGCGTGGGCATCCACTGATCATTGCGCGCTGAAATCGGCTTTTTTATAGGCAAAAAAAGACCCGGCAAGAGCCGGGTCAAATAACCGTGATTAGCCTGATGAGGAGATAATCTGAGAGTCCGAACCAATGGTCTTTCAGTTATCGGCTGATCTCGCGACCAGTTGTGATAATCATAACGATTCTCATTTGAGAGTCAACAATTGTTTTTGCATGTTCTCTGCGTTTTCTAAAACGCTTGTTCGCAATGCCTGTAAATGTTGGGGTTAGTCGACGAGCTAATTCTTCTGGCGTGCCGATAGTGCGTCCAATTGACGGTTCAACGCTTCCTTGCGCTCGGCAGGAATGTCATTCCAGTGCACATCCATCAACGCCCCTTCGATGGCATACAACAGGACTTTGGAGGCGCGAAAGCCACGCGTCCGGACGGCCCGGTACGCATCGACCGCTCCCAGGCGGCGCAAGTCCGACGCACTGTGGATGCCCACCGCATGCAGCCACTGTGCGGACGTCTTGCCGAGGTTTTTCAGGTGTTGCAGCTCATCGTTCATCAAGCCTCCTTGCGACGGCCGAATGGTGCGGTGGGTATCGAGACCAGGCAAGCCTGCAAAGGAGTGTAGCGCTCAGTAGGAAAAGCGTAGTTCTTTAGTCGGAAACGGCCTAAAGCTTATAAGAATGGCGAGGTCAGGCAGGCAGGAAGTCCCCGGCTAGGCTGAGCGAACCGGGGCTTAAGCAGAGGGTTTCAGCGGGTGCGGTAGCGTAGGCGAGTGCCGAAATTAACCGACATGAGGATCTCATCGGCGGTCAGCTCTGGCGGGAAGTAGGTGCCGGATATCTGTGCATGGGCCAGGCTGGCGCCTTCCAGTGGGCAATCGCGCAGGTCCAGGCCACGCAGGTCGGCGGAGCGAAAATAGGCATCGGTGAAGTCCACGCCAGCGGTGTTCAGCTCACGCAAATCCAGCCCGCGGAAGTCGCCGCCGCGCATGTCGATGACCCCGTCTTTAGGGCGTTCCTGGTTGAAGCCACGGATATCGTCTTTATGCAGGAGCGAGTAAAGCGGCGTATCAAGAAGCTTGGGGTGACTCATGACGGCGACTCCTGTTGGATTTATGACGCCATTATAGTGCCACTATTGCTTGGTCGTGCCCCCTAAGTAGACGACACGACCAAGAAATTTTTCTTACAGGCCAGGCAGGCGCTGACGAATATGCGCCACCAGCGCATCGAGGGTGCCACTTTCATTGGTCTCAACACGCTTGCTGAGGAGCAACTCCTCGGCAGTCAGCGGGTCGCGAGTGGCTTGCTGTTCTTCGATAACCGTCAGTGTCGCGTCGGAAGGATCATTTTTGTCCGCCTGACGTTGCGCCAACCAACTGGCGATAACGGCTTGCGGCGCATTGCAATCCAGGATCAGGAAGGGCGCGCCTGTGGCCTCAGCTACTTTAGCCGCTGCATTGCGTTGTTCGTGTTTAAGGAAGGTCGCATCCAGCACCACCGGGTAACCGGCGCGCAGCACGGTATCGGCAATTTCATTCAAGCGTGCGTAAGTTGCCACACTGGCATCGGCCGCATAGATGCCAGCGTGTGGCGTGTTTTCCACCTGTTGCTCGCCGAACAGGCGCTTGCGCTCCACGTCTGAACGCAGGCGCACGGCGCCCAGGGCTTCAACCAATCGCATGGATACGTGGCTTTTGCCTACGGCCGACACACCGTGGGTAATGGCCAGGAAGCGCGACGGAATGGTGCTGTAGCTTTCCGCCAGGTTGGCGTAGTTGCGGTATTGGCGCAGGGTCGTGGCGCGTTGCACTGGGCTCGCTTCGCTCGGCATGCTGAACAGCGCGATCTTGGCGCGGACCAGAGCGCGATAGGCTTTATAGAAGTTCAGTACTTCCAGGCCTTGATAGTCGCCGGTCAGTTCCAGGTACTGGCTGATAAAACGGCGAGCCAGGGACTTAAGGCCCCGGTCTTCAAGGTCCATCGCCAGGAAACCGGTATCGGCATACACATCGGTGAAGCGGAACGGCTCGTTGAACTCGATGCAGTCGAAGATCACCACGTGGCCGTCGATCAAAGTGGCGTTGCCCAGGTGAATATCACCATGGCATTCGCGGGTGAAACCGTCCTTTTTGCGCTGGGAGAACAACGGCTTGAGGCGCTCGAAGCTGCTTTCGGCCCAGGCCTGCAGAGCGTCCAACTGAGCCAGGTCAGCCTTGTCGCTGAGGAACGGACGGATTTGGTCGAAGTTCTGGCGAACCGGTGCCATGACCTCATCCGGGGTGCCGGCCGGGTGTTCCTGCGGGACTTTTGGCGCCGTGAGGTGGAAGTGCGCGATTTGCTTGGCCATCTCATCGATGTGCGCGCTGGTCAGTTCGCCGTTGGCTTGCAAGGTGCTGAGCAGTTGGCTCTGCGGGAACTGGCGCATTTTCAGCGCGTATTCGACGACCGGGCCGTCGCCGCCCAACTGCGGCGCTTCGGCACTTCCGGTGATCGGCAACACTTCAAGATACAAATCTTCGGTCAGGCGCTGGTTGAGGCGCAATTCTTCCCGGCAGAAGTGGCCGCGCTTTTCCAGATCGGTGAAGTCGAGAAAGCCGAAGTTCATCGGCTTCTTCAGCTTATAGGCATACGGGCCGGTCAGGACGACCCAGGAAATATGGGTTTCGATGACTTGGAACGCTTCAACCGGGTGAGGGTATAAAGCCGGATTTTGCAGGGCAGCGATCAGGGACTGGCTCACGGGCGATCCTTCAGAGTCTGGGGGAAAACATGGCGGGCATTATGGCCGCTACAAGCGGTCATGCAAACCGCTGTCCGGCTCATGTTGATCATCGATAAAGTGCGTATAATCCGCCGCCATGACTCGAACCCGATCTCCCCGTTCCCGTAAAAAACCTCCTTCCCGCGGCCTGCGCCCTTGGCTGGGCTGGGCACTCAAGCTCGGCCTTGTAGGCCTCGTCGTGCTCGCCGGCTTTGCGGTGTACCTCGACGCCGTGGTTCAGGAGAAGTTCTCTGGCAAGCGCTGGACCATTCCGGCCAAGGTGTACGCGCGCCCGTTGGAGTTGTTCACCGGCCAGAAGTTGAGCAAGGATGACTTCCTTACCGAACTCGACGCCTTGGGCTACCGCCGCGAACCCGTGAGCAACGGTCCGGGTGCCGCAGCCGTCAGTGGTAACACTGTCGACCTGAATACCCGTGGCTTCCAGTTCTACGAAGGTCTGGAGAAAGCCCAGCCGGTGCGCGTACGCTTCTCTGGCGATTATGTAGCCGAACTGTCGTCGTTGAACGGTTCAAAGTTGCCGGTGGTTCGTCTCGAACCGTTGATGATCGGCGGCATTTACCCGAAAAACCTTGAAGATCGCATCCTGATCAAACTTGATCAGGTGCCACCGTATCTGCTGGAAACCTTGGTTGCCGTTGAAGATCGCGATTTCTACAGTCACTGGGGTGTATCGCCGAAGTCGATTGCCCGCGCAGTCTGGGTGAACACCTCCGGCGGCAAGATGACTCAGGGCGGCAGTACGCTGACGCAACAATTGGTCAAGAACTTCTACCTGACCAACGAGCGCAGCCTGACCCGCAAACTTACCGAAGCGATGATGGCGATGCTGCTGGAGCTGCACTACAGCAAGCAGGAAATCCTTGAGGCGTACCTCAACGAGGTTTTCGTCGGGCAGGATGGCCAGCGCGCCGTGCACGGTTTCGGTTTGGCCAGCCAGTTCTTCTTTGGTCAGCCGCTGTCCGAATTGAAGTTGCACCAGGTCGCGTTACTGGTGGGCATGGTCAAGGGGCCTTCCTACTACAACCCGCGCCGCAATCCTGAACGTGCGCTGGAGCGACGCAACCTGGTGCTCGACGTGCTTGAGCAACAGGGTGTCGCCACGGCTGAACAAGTCGCCGCGGCCAAGAAAATGCCACTGGGTGTAACCACCCGCGGCAAACTGGCAGACAGCTCCTTCCCAGGCTTTATCGATCTGGTCAAACGCCAACTGCGTGAAGACTATCGCGACGAAGACTTGACCGAAGAAGGCCTGCGGATCTTTACCAGTTTCGATCCGATCCTGCAGATGAAGGCCGAAGCGTCGGTCAACGACACGTTCAAGCGCCTGACGGGCCGTAAAGGTTCCGATGAAGTCGAAGCGGCCATGGTCGTGACCAACCCTGAAACCGGTGAAGTCCAGGCCATGATCGGCAGTCGCCAGGCTAGCTTTGCGGGCTTCAACCGTGCGCTGGATGCGGTGCGGCCGATCGGTTCGCTGGTCAAACCAGCGGTCTATCTGACGGCTTTGGAAAAGCCGAGCAAGTACACCCTGACCAGTTGGTTGTCTGATGATCCGCTGTCGGTCAAAGGTGGCGATGGCCAGGTGTGGACGCCGCAGAATTTCGACCGCCGCTCCCACGGTACCGTATTCCTGTATCAGGGGATTGCGCACTCCTACAACATATCCACTTCGCGACTCGGCCTTGAAGTCGGCGTACCGAACGTCCTGAAGACCATTGCGCGGCTGGGCGTCACCCGTGAGTTCCCGGCCTTCCCGTCGATCCTGCTGGGCGCGGGTGCGATGACCCCGATGGAAGTCGCGACCATGTACCAGACCCTCGCCAACGGTGGTTTCAATACCCCGATGCGCGGAATCCGCAGTGTTCTGACCGCCGAGGGCGAGCCGCTCAAGCGCTACCCGTTCCAAATCCAGCAGCGTTTCGACGCAGGCTCCATCTACCTGATCCAGAACGCCATGCAGCGTGTGATGCGTGAAGGTACGGGGCGCTCGGTGTACAGCGTGCTGCCGGCGAACCTGACCTTGGCGGGCAAAACGGGCACCAGTAACGATTCGCGTGACAGCTGGTTTGCCGGTTTTGGTCAGGACGTGCTGGCGGTGGTGTGGCTGGGGCGTGACGATAACGGCAAGACGCCATTCACCGGTGCTACCGGTGCGCTGCAGGTCTGGACCAGTTTCATGCGCAAGGCCGACCCGCTGCCGTTGAATATGCCGCAGCCGGATAACATCGTGCAGGCCTGGATTGATCCGCACACGGGACAGGGCTCCGATGCCAACTGTCCGGGCGCGGTACAGATGCCGTATATTCGCGGCAGCGAACCGCCACCCGGCGCCGCATGTGGTGGCAGTGCCCCTGCTGATGCGGAATCGGTGATGGATTGGGTCAAGGGCTGGATGAATTAAGCAAAGAGGGTTTCAAGTGAACAAGTGGTTGTTTCCAGCTATTACAGCTCTGGCTTTGCTCGGCGGTTGCTCCAGCGTGCAGCGCGGCTCCATTCCCGTGGTGGACTCGAGCACGGCCGTCTCCAATAACGACCGGATCTCGGCCAATGGCGGGTTCCGCCAGACCGTCACCAATCGTCCTGCCCAGGCCAAGCCGCAAGCCATGCCGCAGGATTCGGGCGTGGTGGTGATGGTGCCTGGCGGTGGTGCTGCGACGTCGGCCCCGATCAGCGCCGAGCCATGGACCCCTGGGCCAAGCAACTCCGGCCCGATCGATACCACGCCGATCCAGACTGCCCCGATCAACCAGGGCACCTACAACATGCCGTCGACGCCGAGTGGTATTCCATCATCGTCCAGCAGCGGTGGCCTGTCGGCTGACGAGCAACTGGATGGCCCGGTGCTGGCTTTGTTGACCACTGCCCAGCAACAGCAGGCGGGCGGTGATTTGAATGGCGCGTCGTCGAGTCTTGAGCGTGCCCAGCGCGTTGCGCCGCGTGAGCCGCAAGTGCTGTATCGCTTGGCCCAGGTGCGCATGGCCCAGGGTGATGCGCCGCAGGCGGAGCAGTTCGCCCGTCGCGGCTTGTCGCTCGCCAACGGGCGTCCGGACCTGCAAGCCAGCCTGTGGGCGTTGATTGGCGACGCGCGTGCCGCACAAGGCGATGCCGCTGGCGCAGCCCAAGCGCGTCAAAAAGCCAAGGTCAGCCTCTGATGGATGCACGGTTTCCCGCTATCGCCGAACAGTTGTTGCTCATAGAGCGAGAGTTGCGCGTGCAGGGCTGGTGGGACGATGTGTCCCCCAGTGCCGAGGCGCTCAGCAGTGTCGAGCCCTTTTCCGTGGACACCCTGGACTTTCACCAGTGGCTGCAATGGATCTTCCTGGTGCGCATGAAGCAGATTCTTGAACAGGATCTGCCTTTGCCCAACGCCTCGGGCATTCTGGAGATGGCCGAAATGGTCTACGCCGATCGCCCGCTAGAGAGCCTTGGTTTGCGTAACGCGCTGAAAAAGTTCGACCAATTGATCGTCGACGCTCGTTAATTGCCTGACTGCCGGTTTTTCCGGCAGTGTTGCGCACATTTCTACCGCTTGACGACATTCAGGCGAGTTTTATCCCTCCTCAAAGCCCTTTCTCCTGCGTTCTCATGCGCTTAGTTGGAAAAAAGCGCAATTATTGCTTGACTTGAAGGGCCTGAAACAGAAGAATCCAAAGTCCGCTGTATCGGGACTGCCAGAAGCAGGCCCGCTCAGCAGATCATGAGGCGCACATCCGCGCCGACCTGTTACACCCGCAACGCGTTACCTCGCGCTGGGTGGGAAAAGCCCGCAACACTTGGGACGATCCCAATACTTGCTCAGTCAGTGCTGACGTAGTCGGCGACCACCGTCGCTCATGCTCTGTTGAGAAGTAAACCTATTAAGACCCGTCGGTTTTCAACGGACGGTATTCTGGCGTTTTAGAGGTGAACAACGTGGAGCTTTTATCTGGTGGTGAGATGCTCGTCCGCTTTTTGCGTGACGAAGGCGTCGACTATATCTACGGGTACCCAGGTGGTGCTCTGCTGCATGTCTACGACGCACTGTTCAAGGAACCGGCTGTTACCCACATCCTGGTTCGCCATGAACAAGCCGCGACCCATATGGCTGACGGTTACGCCCGTGCCACCGGTAAAGCCGGCGTGGTACTGGTAACGTCCGGCCCAGGCGCCACCAATGCCATTACCGGCATCGCGACTGCGTATATGGACTCCATCCCGATGGTGATCATTTCCGGCCAGGTGCCCAGCACCATGGTAGGCACCGATGCATTCCAGGAAACCGACATGATCGGTATTTCCCGGCCGATCGTGAAACACAGCTTCATGATCAAGCATCCGTCGGAAATCCCGGAAGTCATGAAAAAGGCCTTCTACCTCGCGCAGTCCGGTCGTCCGGGCCCTGTGGTGGTCGATATCCCGAAAGACATGACCAACCCGGCCGAAAAGTTCGAATACATCTTCCCGAAGAAAGCCAAGCTGCGTTCCTACAGCCCGGCCGTCCGTGGGCACTCGGGACAAATCCGCAAGGCGGCAGAAATGCTCCTGGCGGCCAAGCGTCCTGTGTTGTACTCGGGTGGTGGCGTCATTTTGGGCGGCGGTTCTGCACCGTTGACTGAACTGGCCAAGCTACTCAACCTGCCGGTGACCAACACCTTGATGGGGCTCGGCGCATTCCCGGGCACAGACCGTCAGTTCGTCGGCATGCTCGGCATGCACGGCAGCTACACCGCCAACCTGGCCATGCACCACGCTGATGTGATCCTGGCGGTGGGCGCACGTTTTGATGACCGAGTGATCAACGGCGCGAGCAAATTCTGCCCGAATGCCAAGATCATCCACATCGACATCGACCCGGCGTCCATCTCCAAGACCATCAAGGCCGACGTGCCTATCGTAGGTCCAGTGGAAAGCGTATTGACCGAAATGGTCGCTGCGCTGAAGGACATTGGCGAGGCGCCGAACAAGGAATCCGTTGCCAGTTGGTGGAAGCAGATCGACGAGTGGCGCGGTGACCGTGGCCTTTTCCCTTACGACAAGGGCGACGGCAGCATCATCAAGCCACAAACCGTGATCGAGACCCTGTGCGAAGTGACCAAGGGCGACGCCTTTGTGACCTCCGACGTGGGCCAGCACCAGATGTTCGCCGCGCAGTACTACAAGTTCGACAAGCCTAACCGCTGGATCAACTCCGGTGGCCTGGGCACGATGGGCTTTGGTTTCCCTGCGGCCATGGGCGTGAAACTGAGCTTCCCGGACACCGACGTCGCGTGCGTCACCGGTGAGGGCAGCATCCAGATGAACATCCAGGAACTGTCGACGTGCCTGCAGTACGGCCTTCCGGTGAAGATCGTCTGCTTGAACAACGGCGTGCTGGGCATGGTTCGTCAATGGCAGGACATGAGCTACAACAGCCGTCACTCCCATTCCTACATGGAATCGCTGCCGGATTTCGTCAAATTGGTTGAAGCCTATGGCCACGTCGGCATTCGCATCACCGATTTGAAAGATCTGAAGCCGAAAATGGAAGAGGCGTTCGCCATGAAGGACCGCCTGGTGTTCATCGATATCAAGGTGGATACCAGTGAGCACGTCTACCCGATGCAGATCAAAGACGGCTCGATGCGCGACATGTGGCTGAACAAGACGGAGCGTACTTAATCATGCGGCACATTATCTCCCTGCTTCTGGAGAACGAACCCGGCGCTCTGTCTCGTGTTGTCGGCCTGTTTTCGCAACGTAACTACAACATCGAAAGCCTGACCGTGGCTCCGACCGAAGACCCGACCCTGTCGCGCCTGACGTTGACCACTGTGGGCCACGATGAGGTGATCGAACAGATCACCAAGAACCTAAACAAGCTGATCGAAGTGGTCAAGCTGGTCGACCTGTCGGAAAGTGCCCACATTGAGCGCGAGCTGATGCTGGTTAAAGTGAAGGCCACAGGTGCCCAACGTGCCGAGATCAAACGCACCACCGACATTTATCGTGGGCAGATCGTCGATGTGAGCGCCAGCGTTTATACCGTTCAACTGACCGGTACAAGCGACAAGCTGGACAGCTTCATCCAGTCGATCGGGACGGCCTCGATTCTGGAAACAGTACGCAGTGGTGTCACCGGGATTGCCCGTGGCGACAAAGTACTCAGCATCTAACCCAAATTAGCGAATGGCCTTACGGCCTGGATATATAGAGGAACCTCATGAAAGTTTATTACGATAAAGATTGTGACCTGTCGATCATCCAGGGCAAGAAAGTCGCCATCATCGGCTACGGCTCCCAGGGTCACGCGCAAGCTTGCAACCTCAAAGACTCCGGCGTTGACGTGACTGTAGGCCTGCGCAAAGGCTCGGCCACTGTTGCCAAGGCTGAGGCCCACGGCCTGAAAGTGACTGACGTTGCTTCTGCCGTTGCTGCTGCTGACCTGGTCATGATCCTGACCCCGGACGAGTTCCAGTCTTCGCTGTACAAGAACGAAATCGAGCCGAACATCAAGAAGGGCGCTACCCTGGCCTTCTCCCACGGTTTCGCGATTCACTACAACCAGGTAGTGCCACGCGCTGACCTCGACGTGATCATGATCGCGCCGAAAGCGCCAGGTCACACCGTGCGTTCCGAGTTCGTCAAAGGCGGCGGTATCCCTGACCTGATCGCGATCTACCAGGACGCATCAGGCAACGCCAAGAACGTGGCACTGTCCTACGCTGCTGGCGTCGGTGGCGGTCGTACCGGCATCATCGAAACCACCTTCAAGGACGAGACTGAAACCGACCTGTTCGGCGAACAAGCCGTTCTGTGCGGCGGTACCGTTGAACTGGTAAAAGCCGGTTTCGAAACCCTGGTTGAAGCGGGCTACGCGCCGGAAATGGCCTACTTCGAATGCTTGCATGAACTGAAACTGATCGTTGACCTCATGTACGAAGGCGGTATCGCCAACATGAACTACTCGATCTCCAACAACGCCGAGTACGGCGAGTACGTGACTGGCCCGGAAGTGATCAACGCCGAGTCCCGTCAGGCTATGCGCAACGCCCTGAAACGTATTCAGGACGGCGAATACGCCAAAATGTTCATCAGCGAAGGCGCTACCGGCTACCCTTCGATGACCGCCAAGCGTCGTAACAACGCCGCTCACGGTATCGAAGTCATCGGCGAGCAACTGCGCTCCATGATGCCGTGGATCGGTGCCAACAAGATCGTCGACAAAGCCAAGAACTAAGTCGTACGTATCAAGGGAAAACGCGGCTTAGGCCGCGTTTTTTCGTTTGGGGGGCGGGTTCTGGTATAAAGCTGCATCGTTTGCGGGCGAACACGCGCCGCAAGTATCTGTCGAATTTTTTTCACACCGTTGCAAGGTAAAGTCCATGAGCGAACGTCCCGAAGAGCCAAACCAGGCTCCTGACGCCGAAAGCCTGCTGCCGATCGATGAACATGTCGAAGAAGGGCATGACGCTGAAGGCCGCAAGGTCCGGCATCGTGGCATCTATCTTTTGCCCAACCTGTTCACTACGGCGAACCTGTTTGCCGGGTTCTACTCCATCATCAACTCCATGAGCGCCCAAAGCGCGCTGGCGGCAGGTGATGCGGCGAGTGCCAGCAAGTATTTCGGCTTTGCTGCCATCGCCATCTTTGTTGCCATGGTGCTCGACGGCCTGGATGGTCGTGTTGCGCGCATGACCAATACGCAAAGTGCCTTCGGTGCCGAGTACGACTCGTTGTCGGACATGGTCGCGTTTGGTGTTGCGCCTGCGTTGCTGGCATTTGCCTGGGCGCTGGGTGACATGGGCAAGGTCGGCTGGATGGTTGCCTTCATTTATGTCGCGGGTGCTGCTTTGCGTCTGGCGCGCTTCAATACCCAGGTGGGAACTGCCGACAAGCGTTACTTCATCGGTCTGGCCAGCCCGGCTGCGGCGGGTGTGGTGGCGGGTATCGTCTGGGCGTTCAGCGATTACGGCATCCAGGGTTCTAAGATGTCGTTCCTGGTGGCCTTGATGGTGGCTGCGGCCGGCATGCTGATGGTCAGCAACATCAAGTACAACAGCTTCAAGGAGCTGGACCTGAAGGGGCGCGTACCTTTCGTGGCGATTCTGGCAGTGGTGCTGGTGTTCGCCGTGGTGTTCAGCGACCCGCCGCGTATTCTGTTGCTGGCGTTCCTGGTTTACGCCGCTTCGGGGCCGGTTCAGTACTTGCTGCATCTGCGTCGCGACAAAACATTGCCTTAATGTAATTTCCCCCATACTCCGCAGTCTATTGGTGCATCAGTTCTCCAATGCTGCGGAGTTGCCATGTTAATCAAATTGCCCAAAGCGTCCGATTGCCACGAATCGGATGTCACACCTGAATCCTTCTATCTCTCTCGCCGTAGCTTGCTCGGTGGTGCGCTTGCTGGCGTTGCTGCCAGCAGCTTGCCGCGTTGGGCGAGTGCGGACGAAGCCTCGCGTTATGCCGATGTCGAAGCGGGCAGGGCACCGGGCTGGTTTGCCGAGAAACTGCCGGGCACGAAATGGCAGGCTGTCACGGTAAAGGACGAGGCGATCACCCCGTTCAAGGATGCGACCCACTACAACAACTTCTACGAGTTCGGTACAGGTAAGGGCGACCCAGCAACCAATGCGGGCTCACTCAAGACCGAGCCCTGGAGCGTGGTGATTGATGGCGAAGTCGCGAAACCAGGTCGATATGCCCTGGAAGACTTCATGAATCCGTATCAGTTGGAAGAGCGTATCTACCGTCTGCGCTGTGTCGAGGCATGGTCAATGGTTATTCCATGGATCGGTTTTCCGATCTCGGCGTTGCTCAAGCAGGTTGAGCCGACTTCCAAGGCTAAATACATTCGTTTTGAAACGCTTCAAGATCCCAAGAGCATGCCGGGCCAGCGGTCGAGTTTTGGCTTGATCGATTGGCCCTATATAGAGGGCTTGCGTCTGGATGAGGCGATGAACCCTTTGGCGATCCTGGCTGTGGGAATGTACGGGCGCGAACTGCCAAACCAGAATGGCGCGCCGCTGCGTTTGGTCGTGCCATGGAAATATGGCTTCAAGAGTGTGAAGTCTATTGTTCGCATCAGCCTTGTCAGCGAGCAGCCGAAAACCACCTGGCAGAGCATTGCAGCGGACGAATATGGTTTTTATGCAAATGTGAACCCTACGGTCGATCACCCGCGTTGGACCCAAGCGCGGGAGCGTCGTCTACCGAGTGGCCTCTTCAGCCCCAATGTGCGCGAGACGCAGTTGTTCAATGGTTACTCGGATGAGGTGGCGTCTCTATATACCGATCTCGACCTGCGGAAGAACTACTGATGCGTTACCCGATCTGGCGTATTGGCGTCTTTATAGTGGCGGCGGTATGGCCGTTGTTCTGGCTATATGAAGCTTGGAGTGCTGTCCTGGGGCCGGATCCGGGCAAAGTGCTGGTTGATAGGCTGGGCCTCGGCACGCTGATACTGCTGTTGATCACCCTGGCAATGACCCCGCTGCAGAAGCTCAGTGGTTGGGCAGGGTGGATAGCGGTGCGTCGGCAGCTCGGGTTGTGGTGCTTTGCTTATGTCGTGCTGCATCTGGCTGCTTATTGTGTGTTTGTGCTTGGGTTGGATTGGTCGCAGCTCGGCGTTGAGTTGCGCAAGCGGCCTTACATTATTGTGGGCGCGTTGGGTTTCCTGTCGCTGTTGGTATTGGCGGTGACGTCGAATCGTTACAGTCAGCGTCGGTTGGGCAGTCGTTGGAAGAAGCTGCACCGTCTGGTGTACGTGATTCTGGGACTTGGCTTGCTTCACATGTTGTGGATCGTGCGGGCGGACCTCAAGGAATGGGCTATCTATGCTTCTATAGGTGCGCTGCTCCTGGTGCTACGGATCCCGCCTGTAATGCGTCGAATCCCGCGCCTTATTGCGAAAAAATCACTTTCTTCAACGAAAGCGTAATTAACGGTTGACGGTAGATTCAAGATGTCTATAATTCGCCCCAA
>NZ_JBBGYS010000062.1:0-37445 GCF_037479595.1 Pseudomonas sp. MYb541
CAGTTGAGGACGCCGTCGAGGATCTCATAGACGATGCCCGTACCCACGGCGATCAACACCACATCCGGCCCCGAACGGCGCCACTCATAACCTGGGTACACCGGCAGGCGTGCGAGGGCGCGGTTGTCGAGGCGTTCGCCATAGTAACCACGGGGCATCGGCTGGCCGCGCACCAGCCGTACGTTGGGTGGCGGTGGCGCGCCACGTGAAAACTGGCCGTGGTTGTCATGGATGATCTGTCGGACCGGGCCGAAGTCCTGGGGTGGGCCGCCGCGACGGTTGTCCTGCGGGCCGCGATGATCGTCGCCACGTTGTTCGTGCTGGCCCTGCGGGCCGCCACGATCAGGGCCGCCTTGGTCATAAGGCGCGGCCTGCACCAGGGCGCTGGCGCCAAGCACCAGCACGCCAAGGCCGGCAATCACGGATTTAGGCATTTTCATCGGGTATTCCTCAGGGCACACAAGCAAAAAAGGGATTTCGAACGAGGTTCGAAATCCCTTGGTCTTGCTGTTTAGGCCGTGCCCGGGCGGGTTGATTCCTCTGTATCAGGAACTTTACCTACTGCTTACGGGGCCCTTACTTACGCGCGTTACGAACGCCTTCCGACAATGCCGCACACAGGCTCAACACGCCGTCGATGGCTTGCTGGTCATTCTTGGCATTGGCGATATGGTCGATCAGTGCTGAACCTACGACGACACCGTCAGCCAGGCGGGCGATGGCCGCCGCTTGTTCCGGGGTGCGGATACCAAAACCGATGCTGATCGGCAGGTCGGTATGGCGACGCAGGCGGGTCACGGCTTCTTCGACGTGCTCCAAGGTCGCAGCGCCAGCACCGGTCACACCGGCTACTGACACGTAGTACACAAAACCGGAGCTGCCATTCAGAACTGTCGGCAAGCGCACATCGTCAGTGGTCGGCGTGGTCAGGCGGATAAAGTCGATGCCAGCCGCTTGGGCCGGGTCGCACAGTTCGCCGTTATGCTCGGGCGGCATGTCGACCACGATCAGGCCGTCCACGCCGGCTTCCTTGGCGTCGGCGATAAACTGCGGCACGCCGTATTTGTGGATCGGGTTGAAGTAGCCCATCAACACCAGCGGCGTGTCGTTGTTGTCCTGGCGGAACTCGCGGACCATCTGCAGGGTTTTCAGCAGATTCTGCTTGGCTTCCAGCGCGCGAATGTTGGCCAGCTGGATCGCCGGGCCGTCGGCCATCGGATCGGTGAACGGCATGCCCAACTCGATCACGTCGGCGCCGGCGGCCGGCAAGCCTTTGAGGATCGCCAGCGAGGTGTCATAGCCAGGGTCGCCGGCCGTGACGAAGGTCACCAGGGCGGCGCGGTTTTGTTCTTTAAGCTGTGCGAAGCGGGTTTGCAGGCGGCTCATCAGTGTTTCTCCTGCTTGGCGGTTTCCATATGGTGCATCACGGTCTGCATGTCTTTGTCGCCACGGCCGGACAGGTTGACCACCATCAGGTGATCCTTCGGCAGGGTCGGTGCGCGTTTGAACACTTCGGCCAGGGCGTGGGCGCTTTCCAGGGCAGGAATGATGCCTTCCAGGCGGCAGCATTTGTGGAAGGCGTCGAGGGCTTCGTCGTCGGTCACCGAGGTGTACTGGACGCGACCGATGTCGTGCAACCAGGCGTGTTCCGGGCCGATGCCAGGGTAATCCAGGCCTGCGGAGATCGAGTGGGCGTCGATGATCTGGCCGTCGTCATCCTGCAGCAGGAACGTACGGTTGCCGTGCAGTACGCCGGGTACGCCACCGTTGAGGCTGGCGGCGTGCTTGCCGGTCTCGATGCCGTGGCCGGCCGCTTCAACGCCGATGATCTCGACGCTGGTGTCGTCCAGGAACGGGTGGAACAGGCCCATGGCGTTGGAGCCACCGCCGATGCACGCCACCAGGCTGTCCGGCAGGCGGCCTTCCTGGGCTTGCAACTGGTCGCGGGTTTCCTTGCCGATCACGGCCTGGAAGTCGCGCACCATTGCAGGGTACGGGTGCGGGCCGGCCACGGTGCCGATCAGGTAGAAGGTGCTGTCGACGTTGGTCACCCAGTCACGCAGTGCTTCGTTCATCGCGTCTTTCAGGGTGCCGGTGCCGGCAACCACCGGGATCACTTCCGCGCCCAGCAGCTTCATGCGGAACACGTTGGCTTGCTGGCGCTCGATGTCAGTGGTGCCCATGTAGATCACGCATTGCAGGCCGAAGCGCGCAGCCACGGTGGCAGTGGCCACGCCGTGCATGCCGGCGCCGGTCTCGGCGATGATGCGTTTTTTACCCATGCGCCGGGCCAGCAGGATCTGGCCGATGCAGTTGTTGATCTTGTGCGCGCCGGTGTGGTTCAGCTCTTCGCGCTTGAGGTAGATCTTGGCGCCGCCGCAGAATTCGGTCAGGCGCTCGGCGAAGTACAGCGGGCTTGGGCGTCCGACGTAGTCGCGCTGGAAGTAGGCCAGTTCTTCGTTGAAAGCCGGATCGATCTTGGCCGCTTCGTATTCGCGGGCCAGGTCGAGGATCAACGGCATCAGGGTTTCAGCGACGTAACGGCCGCCGAACGCGCCAAACAGGCCGTTGGCGTCTGGGCCGTTGCGTAGATCGGTCTGGGACTGAGTCATGGGACGCTCCAGGAAAGAAGGGGTGTGGGAAGCAATGAGGGTCACTCTACCCCTGACGTTCCATGCTGAAAACCGATAAGATCGCCGCAACCTGTCAGGAAAACTCACAGATGAGCCGAGACCTTCCGCCCCTCAATGCCCTGCGTGCCTTTGAAGCGACTGCGCGATTGAACAGCGTCAGTCAGGCAGCCGAGCAATTGCATGTGACCCACGGTGCCGTCAGCCGGCAGTTGAAGGTGCTGGAGGAGCATTTGGGTATCAGCTTGTTCGTCAAGGAAGGTCGCGGCCTTAAACTCACAGATGCAGGCGTCCGGCTACGGGATGCCAGCGCGGAGGCATTCGAGCGCCTGAGGGATGTGTGTGCCGAGCTGACCCAGGCCAGCGCCGATGCGCCTTTTGTACTCGGCTGTTCGGGCAGCCTGCTGGCGCGCTGGTTGATCCCGCGCCTGGGCCGCTTGAACGCCGACTTACCGGACCTGCGCTTGCACCTGTCGGCGGGCGATGGGGATCTGGACCCGCGCCGCCCAGGCCTGGATGCGCTGTTGGTGTTCGCTGAACCGCCATGGCCGGCGGATATGCAGGTGTATGAGCTGGCCAGTGAACGCATCGGCCCGGTGATGAGCCCGCGCTTTGCCGGCTATGAACGCTTGCGCGAGGCGCCCGCCGAGGCCTTGTGTGATGAAAAGCTGTTGCACACCACATCACGCCCGCAAGCTTGGCCCAGTTGGGCGGCGCAGCACGGCATCGAGCCCGGCGCGTTGAAACACGGCCAAGGGTTTGAGCATTTGTATTATTTACTGGAGGCGGCAGTGGCAGGGTTGGGCGTGGCGATCGCGCCTCAGCCCCTGGTGGCTGAAGACCTACGCGCGGGTCGCCTGGTGGCGCCGTGGGGATTCAGCGAAACCCCGGCGCACCTGGCGCTGTGGCTGCCAAAGCGCGCCGCAGACGGGCGCGCCGGGCAACTGGCGCAGTGGCTCAAGGCAGAGCTACTGCGCGAACCGCTTTAATCGCCGCGTTTGCACAGCAGGTAAGCCGCGAGCAGGCCCAGCGCACCGACGGCAACGCCGGCTGTGGTCCATGGGTGCTCTTGTGCGTAGTCCCGGGTTGCAACACCGGTTTCGCGGATTTTGACTTTGCTTTCTTCGTAGGCGTCGCTGATCAGGTGGCGGGAATGCTTGAGGGCATTCTCGGCATTGCTTTTCAGGGCCTTCAAGGTTTTGCGCGACTCGTCGGATGCATCGTCCTTGAGACTTTCCAAAGACTTGAGCAGGCTCGAAATCTCGGCTTCCATGCTTTCCAGCGACGCTTTGCGTAAAGAAGTGTTGGCCATGTGGACTCTCCTGAAGTGATTGAGTGGCGTGTGTAGATACCGACTACGGCCGTTTCAGAAAGTGCAGTAAATCTGAACTTTCGGGTACGAACAGTCGCCAGAAGCAGTACGAACATTGACTGCTACGCTTGTTTAACGACCCTTAGGAGAACTGCCATGAGTGATCATCACACTTACAAGAAAGTCGAACTGGTGGGCTCGTCCACCTCCAGCATTGAAGACGCCATCAACAATGCGCTGGCCGAGGCCAATAAAAGCATCAAGCATCTGGAATGGTTCGAGGTGACTGAGACCCGTGGTCACATCAAGGACGGCAAGGCTGCGCACTTTCAGGTCACCCTAAAGGTGGGGTTCCGAATTGCCAGTAGTTGATCGCGTCGGTTGAACTTGCTGACTGGCCGATTGCCATAACCTGCGCTACAACCAATGGGTGCCGATGCCACAAGCGTCGGCACGCTCTTTTAGATCAGCGCAAGGAAAGTAACGGATGAAGAAGTTCCTGTTAGCGGTAGGTTTGTTGAGCATTGCCGGCACAGCCCTGGCGGCGGGCAAGCCTTGTGAAGAGCTGAAAAGCGAAATTGCAGCGAAAATCGACGCCAAGGGCGCTTCGGGTTATTCGCTGGAAGTGGTGGATAAAGGCGCTACGCCGAGCGATCACACTGTGGTCGGCACCTGCGAGGGTGGCACCAAGGAAATTGCCTACAAGCGCGGTTAACCCCGTGTTGCAGACATAAAAAACCGACGCGCTGCGTCGGTTTTTTATGTCTGAAGGTTTTAGCCCTTCATCACCTGCGCCAGCAGTTCGTAGGAATGAATCCGGTCGGCGTGTTCGTACAGGTCGCAGGTAAAGATCAACTCGTCGGCGCCGGTCTGCTCGATCAGCACTTCCAGTTTGGCGCGGATCTTCGCCGGGCTGCCTACCATGGCCAGGCCAAGGAAACTGCCGACCGCATCCTTTTCATGGGGCAGCCACAGGCCGTCCATGGTTTTTACCGGCGGGCGCTGCACTAGGCTTTGCCCGCGCATGAGGGCGAGGATGCGCTGGTAGACCGAAGTTGCCAAGTAATCAGCCTGCTCGTCGGTATCCGCCGCCACCAAGGGAATGCCGAGCATCACGTAGGGTTTATCCAGCACGGCTGAAGGTTTGAAGTGATTGCGGTACACGCGAATCGCTTCATGCATCAGGCGGGGTGCGAAATGCGAGGCGAAGGCGTAGGGCAAACCGCGTTCACCTGCCAGCTGTGCGCTGAACAAGCTTGAACCGAGCAGCCACACCGGCACATTGGTGCCCGTGCCAGGCACGGCGATGATCCGTTGGTCGGGGGTGCGTGGGCCTAGGTAGGCCATCAGCTCGGCCACGTCTTCCGGGAATTCATCCGCGCTGCCGGAGCGCTCACGTCGCAGGGCGCGGGCGGTCATTTGGTCGGAGCCAGGTGCGCGGCCCAGCCCCAGGTCGATACGGCCGGGGTAGAGGCTCTCCAGGGTGCCGAACTGTTCGGCAATCACCAGCGGCGCATGGTTGGGCAGCATCACACCACCGGAGCCGACGCGAATGGTCGAGGTACCACCCGCCAGGTAGCCCAGCAACACCGAAGTCGCAGAGCTGGCGATACCGTCCATATTGTGGTGCTCGGCCACCCAGAAACGGTTGTAACCGAACTTTTCCACGTGCTGGGCCAGGTCCAGGGAATTGCGCAGCGACTGCGCCGGGCTGCCATTGGCGCGCACGGGCACTAGGTCGAGGGTTGAAAATTTTACGTCGGACAGCGATTTCATAAGCCTGCTTCTCCAAGGGGGCCGCAGGCTTTTTAGACGAACCAAAACCTGCCGCTTCATGTGCATACCTATGCAATAAGGGCATATACCCGAGATTCAATAGCGCGCCAGGAAAATTCCTACTGTATTGCTAGGTTTCTCCGACAGGATGAACTTTGCCAGTCCGACTACTCTCAGAACCCTTACTGACGCAAAACCACCGTTCGAGGAGACCGCTATGAGTATCGTGAAAAAAGCATCCGCGCATTGGGAAGGTGACCTGAAGACTGGCCTGGGTTCCATTTCCACGGAAACCGGCGTGCTACGTGAAGCGCCCTACGGCTTCAAGGCGCGTTTCGAGGGTGGCAAGGGCACCAACCCGGAAGAACTGATCGGTGCGGCCCACGCCGGCTGTTTCTCCATGGCCTTCTCCATGATTCTCGGCGATGCCGGGCTCAAGGCTGACAGCATCGACACCCAGGCCGAAGTGACCCTGGACCAGGTCGACGGTGGTTTTGCGATCACCGCCGTGCACCTGATCCTCAAGGCCAAGATTCCGGGCGCGAGCCAGGCGCAGTTCGATGAATTGAGCAAAAAGGCCAAGGAAGGGTGCCCGGTGTCCAAGGTGCTGAATGCGACTATCACCCTGGATGGCACGCTCGTAAATTGACACCGCTAAACCGGTAGGAGCCGGCTTGCCGGCGATGAGGCCCTCAGATTTACATGGTTTTTGAGGTCGTCATCGCTGGCAAGCCAGCTCCTACAGTGGTTTTTAGGGTGGCTAAAACATCTGCTTCAAATCAGAACTCGTGTTTTGTAAGTGTGGTCCTATTACCATGCAGCCTAGGCGCACACCCGTGCGCGATGCATTCAGGGAGCTTCACACATGAAACGTTTTGCCTTGGCGATCATTTGCGGTGTATTGGCCACTTCGGCCGTGGCCGCGCCAAAAGATTGTGAAGAGCTCAGGAAAGAGATTGAAGTGAAGATCCAGGCCAAGGCGATTCCTTCGTACACCCTGGAAATCATCACCGCCGAAGAAGCCAAGAATCACGACAGTGCAATGATTGTCGGTTCGTGCGAAAACGGCACCAAGCGCATCATCTACCAGAAAAACAACGACTGATCAGATGCAGTTGACGCTGCGTTCCTCCGCGAGCAACTGACGCGCCGAATCATACAACCGGATATTCGGCGTGAAGGCCAGCGAGCGCCCTTCCAGCACATAACGCTGGCCGGCCTGGAAGTGGTCATATTCCAGGGTCATGAAGCAGGTGCGATACATCATCTGGCTGAGCCCACCCAAACCGCCGCCGGCCGGGACTTCAAAGTCGAAGCGCACCATCAATTCGTGATGGCCGGGCGGGAATTGGAAGAAACGTCCGTCATCCAGGTTCTTGCCGTCCAGGCGCTGCGCCATGACCAGCTTGGAGCCCGGCGTCGGCGTAGTGAAATCGACCCACGCCTGTTGCGGATCCATCGGTGGCACGGGTGTTGTCGTGCAGGCGCTGAGGAACAAAGCAGCGACGGGTAACAAGAGCTGGCGCATGGCAGGCACTCAACGGGAAGAAAGAATTGAGCCTGCTGCGACGGCGGCAGACTTCCTATGAGTATAAACACGTCGAGCCATGGAAAAATTCCGCACAGGCGCGATAGTCTGGCGAGCAAATTACCCAGGAGCGGTCGCGGCATGGTCAGGCGTTTTCTTCCAGGGTTGATGGTTGTGCTGCTCAGCGGCTGCTCCAGTGTCAGTTATTACAGCCAGTTGGCCAGCGGCCAATGGCAATTGTTGCGGGCCCGAGAGCCGGTGGCGCAGGTCATTGCCGACCCTTCCCGCCCACCGCTGTTGCGCGAACACTTGGTGCAATCACAAAAAGCGCGCACGTTCGCCAGTGAGCATTTGCACCTGCCGGACAACCAGAGCTACAGGTTGTACGCCGATATCGGTCGGCCCTATGTGGTCTGGAATGTCTTCGCCACGCAGGAATTTTCCCTGTCCCCTGAAACCCATTGCTTCCCCATTGCCGGTTGTGTGGCCTATCGCGGTTATTACAACCAAGGTGCGGCGCGTGGTGAGGCGGCGTTGTTGAAGCAGCGTGGCATGGACGTGTCGATCGGTGGCGTAGAGGCTTACTCGACCTTAGGCTGGTTCAATGACCCGATCATGAACTCGATGATGAACTGGGGCGATGAACGCCTGGCCACGCTGATCTTCCATGAGCTGGCGCACCAGCGTTTCTATGTGAAGGACGACACCGAGTTCAACGAGTCGTTTGCCAATTTCGTCGAGCAGGAAGGTACACGCCAATGGCGCGCTGCGCGGGGGTTGGCGCCTGATAGCTTGTCCACATCCAAGCAGCGTGATCAGTTTATCCAGTTGGTTCTCGATACCCGGCAACGTTTGGAAAAGCTCTATGCCCAACCGTTGGCCGCTGATGCAATGCGTCAGGCCAAGGTGGCTGAGTTCGAGCGTTTGCGCAGCGATTACCGGCAACTGCGCGACAGCCAATGGGGCGGCGATAAACGTTATGACGCCTGGATCAACCAGCCCATGAACAATGCGCGGCTGTTGCCATTTGGGCTGTACGACCAGTGGGTGCCGGCGTTTGCGGCGTTGTTTGCGCAGGAGGGTGGGGATTGGGTGAGGTTTTATAAGGCGGTGGAAAAGATGGGCGGGATGCCGGTGGCGCAGCGCAAAGCGGCGTTGAGGCACTTGCAAGGTGGTGGCCTTTAGGGCCTCATCGCAGGCAAGCCAGCTCCCACAGTTGACCGATTTTCAACATGAGAACGCTTTCAACTGTGGGAGCTGGCTTGCCTGCGATAGCTATTTTAAGGCCGCTGCAAAAATGCCTGGTGCATCTGCGCCAACGTCTCAAAATGCCAAGTCGGCGCCTCGGCATTCAGCTCTTCAAAACTGCCAAAGCCATACCCCACCGCTGCCGAATCCAACCCGTTGCTGCGTGCGCCGATCAGGTCATGCTTGCGGTCACCAATCATCAGGGTGGTGGCTGGGTCCAGATGCTCTTCGTTGATCAAATGGGCAATCAGCTCGACCTTATTGGTGCGTGTGCCATCCAATTCGCTGCCGTAGATCACCTTGAAGTGCTTCGCGAAATCGAAATGCCGAGCGATCTCGCGGGCAAATACCCACGGCTTGGACGTCGCCACGTACAGCTGGCGACCTTGGCCGCTCAGGTCTTCCAACAGCGGCATCACGCCGTCGAACACACGGTTTTCATACAGGCCGGTGACCTTGAAGCGCTCGCGATAGAAATTCACCGCTTCCCAGGCCTTGGCTTCATCAAAGCCGTAGAACTGCATGAACGCTTGCAGCAAGGGTGGGCCGATGAAGTGTTCCAGCTTGGTCAGGTCTGGCTCATCAATGCCGAGTTTGCCGAGGGCGTACTGGATCGAGCGGGTGATGCCTTCGCGCGGGTCTGTGAGGGTGCCGTCCAGGTCGAACAGCACGGTTTGGTAGTTCATTGATCGAATCCTTCAGCCAGGTGCAGGTCTTTGAGCTTCACGTAGTTCGCGGCGCTGTAGGTGAAAAAGGCGCGCTCCTTGTCAGTCAGCGGGCGGATTTGTTTAACCGGGCTGCCCACGTACAAGAAGCCGCTTTCGAGTTTCTTGCCTGGCGGCACCAGGCTGCCAGCGCCGATGATCACGTCGTCTTCCACCACGGCGCCGTCCATCACGATGCTGCCCATGCCGATCAGGATGCGGTTGCCAACGGTGCAGCCATGCAGCATGACTTTGTGGGCGATGGTCACATCGTCGCCGATCAGCAGTGGGAAGCCATCCGGATTGAACGGACCCGCGTGGGTGATGTGCAGCACGCAGCCATCCTGCACGCTGGTGCGCGCACCGATGCGGATGCGGTGCATGTCGCCACGGATCACGGTCAGCGGCCAGACCGAGCTGTCGGCGCCGATTTCGACATCGCCGATCACCACCGCCGAAATATCGACAAAAGCCCCGGCGCCCAAGGCTGGCGTGTGGTTCTGATAGGTGCGAAGGGTCACGATAGCCTCTCTCTCTTCTGCTGATAGCTGCGGTGGACGTTGATTGTAATTAAGATGGCCCCATCTTTGTTCTTACATGTTTCTTCAGCCAAGGTGCCAACCGTGAGCGCGAACAACCCTCTTCTGCAGTCCTACGACCTGCCGCCGTTCTCGGCGATCCGTGCCGAGCACGTCCAGCCGGCCATCGAACAGATCCTCGCCGACAACCGTGTCGCCATCGAAGGCATCCTGCAAAGCCAGGGGAAAAATCCGACGTGGGCCGGCCTGGTCCTGGCCATGGATGAACTGAATGACCGCCTGGGCGCCGCCTGGAGCCCGGTCAGCCACCTCAACGCCGTGTGCAACAGCGCTGAACTGCGCGAAGCCTACGAAAGTTGCCTGCCGGCGTTGAGCGCCTACTCCACCGAGATGGGCCAGAACCGCGAGCTGTTCCAGGCCTTCGAAGCCCTGGCCAACAGCCCGGAAGCCGCCGGTTTCGACGTGGCGCAAAAAACCATCCTGGAACACTCCCTGCGTGACTTCCGTCTGTCGGGTATCGATCTGCCACCGGAGCAGCAAAAACGCTACGCCGAAGTGCAGAGCAAACTGTCCGAGCTGGGCAGCAAGTTTTCCAACCAATTGCTGGACGCCACCCAGGCCTGGACCAAACACGTCACCGACGAAGCCACCCTCGCCGGCCTGACCGATTCGGCCAAGGCGCAAATGGCTGCCGCCGCCCAGGCCAAAAGCCTCGACGGCTGGTTGATCACCCTGGAATTCCCAAGCTACTACGCGGTGATGACCTACGCCCAGGACCGCGCCCTGCGTGAAGAAGTCTACGCGGCCTACTGCACCCGTGCGTCGGACCAAGGCCCGAATGCCGGTCAGAACGATAACGGCCCGGTGATGGAGCAGATCCTCGACCTGCGTCAGGAGCTGGCCAAGCTGCTGGGTTATGCGTCGTTCTCCGAACTGAGCCTGGCCACCAAAATGGCCGAGTCCAGCGATCAGGTGCTGAGCTTCCTGCGCGACCTGGCCAAGCGCAGCAAGCCGTTTGCCGCCCAAGACCTGCAACAGCTCAAGGCCTACGCCGCCGAACAAGGCTGCGCCGAGCTGCAAAGCTGGGACAGCGGTTTCTACGGCGAAAAACTCCGTGAGCAACGCTACAGCGTGTCCCAGGAAGCCCTGCGCGCCTATTTCCCGATCGACAAGGTGCTGGGCGGCCTGTTTGCCATCGTGCAGCGCCTGTATGGCATCGAAATCGCCGAGCAAAAGGGCTTCGACACCTGGCACCCGGATGTCCGCCTGTTTGAAATCAAGGAAAACGGCCAGCACGTGGGCCGCTTCTTCTTCGACCTGTACGCCCGCGCCAACAAGCGTGGCGGCGCGTGGATGGACGGCGCGCGCGACCGTCGCCGCAAAATCGACGGCGTGCTGCAAAGCCCGGTGGCCAACCTGGTGTGCAACTTCACCCCGGCAGACAGCGGCAAGCCTGCCCTGCTGACCCACGATGAAGTGACCACCCTGTTCCACGAGTTTGGCCACGGCCTGCATCACCTGCTGACCCGCGTTGAACACGCGGGTGTGTCCGGCATCAACGGCGTGGCCTGGGATGCGGTGGAATTGCCGAGCCAGTTCATGGAGAACTGGTGCTGGGAGCCGGAAGGCCTGGCGCTGATCTCTGGTCACTACGAAACCGGCGAAGCGCTGCCTCAGGACCTGCTGGAAAAAATGCTCGCGGCTAAGAACTTCCAGTCCGGCCTGATGATGGTGCGTCAGCTGGAGTTCTCGCTGTTCGACTTCGAACTGCACGCCACCCACGGTGATGGCCGCAGCGTGGCGCAGGTGCTGGAAGGCGTGCGCGATGAGGTGTCGGTGATGCGTCCGCCGGCCTACAACCGTTTCCCCAATAGCTTCGCGCACATCTTCGCTGGCGGATACGCGGCGGGTTACTACAGCTACAAGTGGGCTGAAGTGCTGTCTGCGGATGCCTTCTCTAAGTTTGAAGAAGAGGGCGTGCTCAACGCTGAGACCGGCCGCGCCTTCCGCGAGGCGATCCTGGCGCGTGGCGGTTCCCAGGAACCGATGGTGCTGTTCGTCGACTTCCGCGGACGTGCGCCGTCGATTGACGCACTCTTGCGTCACAGCGGCCTGAGTGAGGACGCGGCAGCATGAGTGAAGGGCCTGTGATCACCAAAAAGCAATTTATCGCCGGGGCGGTCTGTCCGGCGTGCAGCGAGCCGGACAAGTTGAAGATGTGGACCGAAGACAACGTGCCCCATCGCGAGTGCGTGGCCTGCGGTTATACCGACACGCTGAATGACCAGGGGTTGTCGGTGCCCAAGGAATTGGGCACGCGGGTGAATACGTCTGCGTTGAAAGCGCCGGCGGACCCCAAGGTGCAGGCGGTGCAGTTCTTTCCGAATCCGAAGTTGAAAAAAGACTGACCCATTTGATGTTTCTCGCCCTGAAACCAAAGTTTTGGGGCGAGGAGCGTTAAGCATCTACACCCTTCTCTCCTGCGTTGTATTCCAGGATGACAACTCCCACTTGTTGTCTTCAAGGATGCCCAATGCACGACCCCAATCCCCTGTTGCAGGACTATCACCTGCCGCCTTTCTCGGCCATTCGTGCCGAACATCTTGTACCTGCCGTTGATGCGATCGTGCTGCGCGGTCGCACCGAGGTGGGCCGCATTATTGCCAGCCAGCGACACAGCCCGAACTGGGACGATCTGGTGCTGGCCATAGAGGCGGTGACGTCGCGGATCGACGAGGTGTTAACGGTGATTTACATACTCGACAGCGTAAACACTGAACAAAAATGGAAACGAGCCACCGCGCAAGCCACGTTCCGGGGCAGAGAGTTCGTGCGCGATCTAACCAGTAACCGCGCGCTATTTGACTGCTACAAAGCGTTGGCGGCCAGTTCAGCGGCAGGACTGTTCGATGCGTCCCGTCAGAGTTTGCTGAGGCGTACGCTGAAAAAGTTTGAACAGGCCGGTATCGAATTGGAACCTGTCTCGCAGCAGAGGCTGGTGACGCTTAACCTTGAAATTGCCGGGCTTCAGCAGTTGTTCATTAGCCGGTTGGAACAGGCAAACAACGCTTGGCGCAAACACATCACCGACGAATCACACCTGCAGGGGCTTACGCCGACCTTCAAGGCGCGTATGGCGCAAAAGGCCCGTGCCGCCAACCTGGAAGGTTGGCTGATTACCCTGAATGAAGAGACCTACCGAGACCTCATGGCGTACGCGCAAAATCGCGCTTTGCGAGAGGAGGTTTTCATCGCCTACAACACGCGTGCGTCCGATATCGGCCCGCATGCCGGGCAGTTCGACAATGGCCCGCTGCTGCAAATGCTAATGGTCAGCCGTCATCAAAAAGCCAAGCTTTTGGGCCACGCCAACTTCGTTCGATTGGCGCTTGAGCTTCAGGTATTGGATACCGAAGATCAGGTGCTGACGTTTATTCGTGATCAAGTTGCGTCGCAACGTACGGCCTTCGAGCATGACAAACGTCAGCTCACCACGCTGGGCCGTGAACTTGGGTTGACCGATCTGCAGCCCTGGGATTACGCCTATCTGGCGCAGATCATCCGGCAACAGACCAGCGGCGTTGCTGAAGAGACGTTGCGCGCTTATTTCCCGCTGGATACCACCCTGATCCGCCTGTTTGCTTTGCTAAAGCGCCTGTTCGACATCGAAATCAGTGAGCTCGATGGCTTCGACTCCTGGGCTCCCGGGGTTCGACTCTTGCAGGTGCAGGCCTATGGCGAAGTATTGGGGCAGATATATTTCGTACCGTTTTTGCAAAACAGCGATGATTTTCCCAACGCGTTTTCGTTGAAAAACCGCTGGACCACGGCTGAAGGGCAAAGAGTGCAACCGGTGGTTGTGCTCTGCAGCCAGTTTGAAGTGACCCCTGATGAGCCCTGCTTGCTTGCGCATCTGCAGCTCAAGATCCTGTTCCATGAGTTTGGCCATTGCTTGCAGCAGATGCTGATGGGCGTGGGTTATCGCACCAAAATGGGCATTGATGACCTGGGCATAGACAGTGCGGAGTTCTGCGGCCAGTTCTTCGAGCGCTGGTGTGATTCCCCTGAATGTCTTGTCTGGCTGTCAGGCCATGTCGAAACCGGCGCGCAGTTGCCTGAGGCCGTGGCCCGACAGCAAGTGGTGTATGCCAACACTCAAACGTCTTGGGAGCGCGCAGAGTCGCTGACCCTGGCGCTGTTTGATATTGAAGTGCATCGCACCCACGGCGACGGACGCGCAATTGAGCAGGTATTCGCAAGCGCCAACCGTGAGGTCGGGCACCTGCCAGCGCTGGACGCTGTGCGTTACGTCAATGGCTTCAGCCATATGGTGTCGGGATACGAGGGCGGGTTTTATGCTTACCAATGGTCTGAAGTGCTGGCACGTGCAGCCTTCAAAAGGTTTGAGCAAGAGGGGGTGTTCAACCCGCAGACGGGTCGTGCGTTTCGCGAGCTAGTGCTTGCTCCCGGTCACTCTAGATCGTTGGTTGAAGCAGTGCGTTTATTTTTAGACGTTACACCCGGTAACGTGGTTTGAATTCAGGAGCCAGTGTTGGCAGTGTTCATCCAACTCTTCATCGAACACAGGGCGAAGGCACTGGTGCTGCATTCTCCATTGAGTAACGCCTTGCGTAACTTGGCGACATCGGCCCTCATCATGTAGCGAACGCCGTCCTTGAAGCCGTTACTGGTGCCGAAGCCGCCCAAGGTCATCTCGTTCAGCGCATCTTCCTTGCTCCACCCCTGAATCACCACCCGATACATCGCCGCCATCAGGCCGGTACGGTCAGAGCCGTGCTTGCAATGCATCAGCACCGGGCCGTTGGTTTCGGCTTCCTGGATGGCTCTCAACGCCGCCAGCACGTCGGAATCATCGACATGGTTGGTGCGATAAGTCAGCTGTACTTGTCGGATATCGGGCGATTTGAGCCAGTCAGCATCGGATTCCGGCAGGAAATTGATCACGGTGCCGATCTTGAGCTCTTCCAGCAGCGGCGCTGCGTTGCTGTCGGGTAACCCGCTGCGATAGAGCGTGGGCGTCATCTGGTGAAGGTTGTATTGACTTCCCACCGGTTGTGCCCACTCGGGGGAACGGATGGAGATGGGCTCGTCGGCTTGAGCGAAAGCGCTCGAGAACAGCGCGATGAACACGAGGCCGAAGGCCGGCAGCCATTGATTCTTGAGCATGGATGACATGACCGGGCAGGAGATTGGTGAATGCCGCTCAGGTTGGTCCAAGGGGGGTCAATGAGGCGTGAGGGGGGCGTCAAAGAATCGTGAATCATCAGTCTTTAGTCGCTGAAACGATTCCTCCGATGCATAGCCTGCTATCATTTGTAACTATTGATTGCCGAAAAAACCAAGCCGCTCGCTAGAAGTCGGCTGACAAACCCGTGACCACATGATGAGGTGCCACCATGTCTGATCAAGATCAAGACAACCCGCGGCGTGACTTTTTGCGCAAATCCTTGACCTTGATCCCGGTGGTCACGGTTGCCAGCACCGGCCTTGGCGGCTCAATGCTGATGGCGACGCCTGAGCCGGCGCAAGCCGCGCCAGCCAAGCCTACAACCAGCGAAAAGGCCTACGAGCCAACTTATTTCACCGCCGAGGAATGGGCGTTCATCAACGCCGCCGTCGCGCAATTAATCCCTGCTGATGCCCAAGGCCCAGGTGCTCTGGAAGCCGGTGCACCGGAATATATCGACCGCCAGATGAACACGCCGTACGCCAGCGGTGCCCTGTGGTTCATGCAAGGTCCTTTCAACGCCGACGCGCCGTCGGAGATGGGCTGGCAGTCCAAACTGGTGCCCAAAGAGATCTATCGCCTGGGCATTGCCGCGACGGATGCATGGTCGAAGGCGTTCAACGGCAAAGTTTTTGCCGCGCAAGACAGCGCTACCCGAGACGATATGTTGCGGCGTCTGGAGGCTGGCGGTAGTGAGGTGACGGCGCATTTTGATGCGGTGCCGCCAAAGATCTTCTTCAACTTGTTGCTACAAAACACCAAGGAAGGCTTCTTCTGCGACCCGATCCACGGCGGCAACAAAGGCATGGTTGGCTGGACCATGATCGGCTTCCCCGGCGCCCGCGCCGACTTCATGGACTGGGTTGAACGCAACGAGCAATACCCCTTCCCGGCAGTTTCCATCCGCGGCGAGAGGGCATAAACGTGGCGACCATCATGAAGAAAGTGGATGCAGTAATCGTAGGATTCGGCTGGACCGGCGCGATCATGGCCAAGGAACTGACGGAAGCAGGCCTCAACGTGGTAGCGCTAGAGCGCGGCCCGATGCAGGACACTTATCCGGACGGTAACTATCCCCAGGTCATCGACGAATTGACCTACAGCGTGCGTAAGAAACTCTTCCAGGATATCTCCAAGGAGACGGTGACCATTCGTCATAGCGTGAATGACGTCGCCCTGCCCAACCGTCAGTTGGGGGCGTTCCTGCCGGGCAATGGTGTGGGCGGCGCGGGTCTGCACTGGTCGGGCGTGCATTTCCGTGTCGACCCGATCGAGTTGCGCATGCGCAGCCACTACGAGGAACGCTACGGCAAGCACTTCATTCCCAAGGACATGACCATTCAGGACTTCGGCGTGAGCTACGAAGAGCTGGAGCCGTTCTTCGACTACGCGGAAAAAGTCTTTGGCACTTCTGGGCAAGCCTGGACCGTCAAAGGCCAACTGGTCGGCGAAGGCCGTGGCGGCAACCCGTATGCGCCCGACCGTTCCAACCCGTTCCCGTTGGAGTCGCAGAAAAACACCGTCTCCGCACAGCTGTTTCAGAAAGCGGCTAGTGAAGTGGGTTACAAACCCTACAACCTGCCGTCTGCCAACACCTCGGGGCCTTACACCAACCCCTATGGCGCCCAGATGGGCCCTTGCAACTTCTGCGGTTTTTGCAGCGGCTACGTGTGCTACATGTATTCCAAAGCCTCGCCGAACGTGAACATCCTGCCAGCGCTGCGCCAGGTGCCGAACTTTGAACTGCGGCCCAACTCCCACGTGCTCAAGGTCAACCTCGACAGCACCAAGAGCAAGGCCACTGGCGTGACTTACATCGACGCCCAGGGCCGGGAGTGCGAGCAACCGGCGGACTTGGTGATCCTCGGCGCGTTCCAGTTCCATAACGTGCGTTTGATGCTGCTCTCCGGCATTGGCAAGCCCTACGACCCGATAACCAACGAGGGCGTGGTGGGCAGAAACTTCGCCTACCAGAACATGGCGACCATCAAGGCGTTCTTCGACAAAGACACTCACACCAACAACTTCATCGGTGCGGGTGGCAACGGCGTGGCCATTGATGACTTCAACGCCGACAATTTCGACCACGGGCCTCATGGTTTTGTGGGCGGTTCGCCGATGTGGGTAAACCAGGCTGGCAGCCGACCGATTGCCGGTACGTCAAACCCGCCGGGCACTCCGGCCTGGGGCAGTGCCTGGAAGCGTGCCACCGCCGATTACTACACCCACCAGGTGTCGATGGATGCCCACGGTGCCCATCAGTCCTACCGGGGTAACTACCTGGATCTGGACCCGGTGTACCGCGATGCCTACGGCCAGCCCTTGCTGCGGATGACGTTTGATTGGCAGGAAAACGACATCAAGATGAACCGCTTCATGGTCGAGAAAATGGGCAAGGTCGCTGAGGCGATGAACCCCAAGGCCATTGCTGTGCTCGGCAAAAAAGTCGGCGAGCATTTCAACACGGCGTCGTACCAGACCACCCACTTGAACGGTGGCGCGATCATGGGCGCCGACCCGAAAACCAGTGCGTTGAATCGCTACCTGCAGTGCTGGGATGTGCACAACGTGTTTGTCCCAGGCGCATCCGCTTTCCCACAAGGTTTGGGCTACAACCCTACAGGCTTGGTGGCAGCGTTGACCTACTGGTCGGCGCGGGCAATCCGTGAGCAGTATCTGAAAAACCCCGGCCCACTGGTTCAGGCATAAGGAGCGATGACCATGAAAGCACTTGTTATCGCGACCTTCGCGCTTTTCAGCAGCTGCTCTGTCAGCGCCGCTGAAACGGACTTGATCAAGCAAGGTGAATACCTGGCCCGCGCGGGTGACTGCGTGGCTTGCCACACGGCCAAAGGTGGTAAACCCTTTGCCGGCGGCCTGCCAATGGAAACCCCGATTGGCGTGATCTATTCCACCAACATCACCCCGGACAAGACCGGTCTGGGCGACTACAGCTTCGAGGACTTCGACAAGGCCGTGCGCCATGGCGTCGCCAAGAGCGGCAGTACGCTTTACCCGGCGATGCCCTACCCGTCTTACGCACGCGTCAGCGACAGCGATATGCAGGCGTTGTATGCGTACTTCATGAAAGGTGTCGAGCCCGTCGCCCAGGAGAACAAGGACAGCGACATTCCGTGGCCTTTGAGCATGCGCTGGCCGTTGGCGGCATGGCGCTGGATGTTTGCGCCTTCTGTCGAGGAGCATCAGGCCCAAGCCGCCGACCCGGTCATCAGCCGAGGCGCCTACCTGGTGGAAGGCCTTGGCCATTGCGGTGCGTGCCACACGCCGCGGGCGTTGACCATGCAGGAAAAAGCCCTGAGTGCCACTGACGGAAACGCCTTCTTGTCCGGCAGCGCGCCGCTGGAAGGTTGGATCGCCAAGAGCCTGCGCGGTGACCACAAGGATGGCCTCGGCAGCTGGAGCGAGGAACAACTGGTGCAGTTCCTCAAAACCGGCCGCAGTGACCGCAGCGCGGTGTTTGGTGGCATGAGCGACGTTGTCGTCCACAGCATGCAGTACATGTCGGAAAATGACCTGACCGCTATCGCCCGTTACCTCAAGAGCCTGCCGGCGGTGGATCCCAAGGATCAGCCGCATCAGTACGACAAGCAAGCGGCCGAGGCGTTATGGAAAGGCGATGACAGCCAGCGCGGCGCCTCGGTGTACATCGACAACTGCGCGGCTTGCCACCGTACCGACGGCCATGGCTACACGCGGGTGTTTCCGGCGCTGGCGGGCAACCCAGTGTTGCAAACGGCGGATGCCACGTCGTTGATCAACATCGTGTTGAACGGCGGCACTTTGCCGGCGACCCACGCGGCACCGTCGACCTTCACCATGCCGGCGTTCGCCTGGCGGCTGTCGGATCAGGAAGTGGCGGATGTGGTCAGCTTCATACGTGGCAGTTGGGGCAATCAGGGCGCGCCGGTGAAGGCCAGCGATGTGAAGGACCTGCGCCACAACGATATGCGCACCACCTCCGGCGATGACCTGGGGCAAGTGACGCAGAAGCAATGAGGCTTGCCTGACCGCCAAACGGCACTGGTCAGAACCATCGCGCCTCGATACTGTATATAAAAACAGTATCGAGGCGCTTTCATGTCTACTCCGCTGCCGCCCCGTGGCCGGGGCACGGCCACCAATCTGCATAACCGCTTTGCGCCTACGGTGAGCGTGGCCGAGGATGATGGCTGGTTTCAGGAAGTGCCACCGACCCAGGGCACCGAAGTGCGTATCGAAACGGCCAAGAGCATCATCACCCGTAACAACTCGCCGGACTTGCCGTTCGATCGCTCCATCAACCCTTATCGTGGCTGCGAGCATGGCTGTATCTACTGCTACGCACGGCCCAGCCATGCCTATTGGGACATGTCGCCGGGGTTGGATTTCGAAACCAAACTGATCGCCAAGACCAACGCCGCGGACGTGTTGGAGCAGCAGCTTTCGAAGCCAGGCTATGTGTGCGCGCCGATCAACCTGGGCTCCAATACCGACCCGTACCAGCCGGTCGAGCGCGAGTACAGGATTACCCGGCAAACCCTCGAAGTGCTGCTGCGCTATCGACACCCGGTGACCATCATCACCAAGGGCTCGCTGATTCTGCGAGACCTGGACCTGCTCACCGAGTTGGCGCGCCGGCGATTGGTGGCGGTGATGATCAGCCTCACCAGCCTGGACGATGAACTCAAGCGCATCCTGGAGCCACGCACGGCAGCACCCAAGGCGCGGTTGCGGGCGATTCGGGTGATGCGTGAGGCGGGGATTCCGGTGGGCGTGCTGTGTTCGCCGATGATTCCGATGATCAACGACAGCGAATTGGAGAGCCTGCTGACCGAGGCCCATGCTGCGGGCGCGCAAAGCGCGGCGTACATGATGCTGCGCTTGCCGTTGGAGGTGGCACCGTTGTTCGAGGAGTGGCTGGCGGCGCACTACCCGCAGCGCGCGGCCCATGTGATGAGCTTGGTGCGCCAGGTGCGTGGCGGTGAGGTGTATGACAGTCGCTTCGGCGTACGCATGCGCGGTGAAGGGCCGTTTGCCGATTTGCTGGCCCAGCGCTTCAGCAAGGCAATCAAGCGCCTGGGGCTTAATCAGCGAGAAGGTTTCAATCTGGATTGCACTGCGTTCTGTCCACCGGGCAGGCAGATGGCTTTGTTGTAGACTTAAGAGGAGGAATGCACCCTTCCTGTAAGAATAGTCGCGTTTTGATATCACTGAAACCCGCGATCTAGAGCGGTTCATTCAGTTTGAGTTAAGTTTCGGCGGGTACCTTGTTCAGCGAGTGACTGATAAGTCGGCGGCCCGGGTTTGAGGCGTTTGCAACTGTTCGCCTGGCCCGGCGTCGAACTGATTTGAACACTCCCCTGCATTAATCAAGAGGATGAATCATGAGTGACAAGGATAAACAGCCGTTGGCTGCGTCGGCTTCTGCCTCTCCGGTGGCTGAAACCGCCGATGCAGCGTTGCAGCATATCGTTGACGGCTTTTTGCATTTCCATCACGACGTCTTCCCCCAGCAGGAAGAACTCTTCAAGAAACTCGCCACGGCCCAAAGCCCGCGTGCGATGTTCATTACCTGTGCCGACTCGCGCATCGTGCCTGAGTTGATCACACAAAGTTCGCCTGGCGACCTGTTCGTGACGCGTAACGTCGGTAACGTAGTGCCGCCTTACGGCCAGATGAACGGTGGTGTGTCCACGGCTATCGAGTACGCGGTGCTGGCCTTGGGCGTGCAGCACATCATTGTCTGCGGGCACTCCGATTGCGGCGCCATGCGTGCGGTACTCAACCCCGCCAGCCTGGAGAAGATGCCAACAGTCAGGGCCTGGCTGCGGCACGCCGAGGTCGCAAGGTCCATGGTCGAGGACAACTGCGACTGTGCCAATGAAGGCGAGAGCATGAAAGTGCTGACTGAAGAAAACGTCATCGCCCAGTTGCAACACTTGCGCACCCACCCTTCCGTGGCTTCGCGCATGGCCAATGGTCAGCTGTTTATCCATGGCTGGATCTACAACATCGAGACCAGTGAAATCCGGGCCTACGATGCGGACCAGTCAGCGTTCCGATCGCTGAGCGGCGACGGGCCGATTCCTTCCGCGACGCCTAAAGCGCGCTTCTAAAACACTTCCCTGCCGGGTAAAGCGGTGGCTGCCATGGACGCAGCCAGGCTTTGCCGCGCCCGGCGAATGCCTCGGGAGAGTCATCATGCGTGCTGCTCAATTGAAAGCTGTACTGCCACGGGAGCTGCTGGCTTCCGTGGTTGTGTTTCTGGTCGCCCTGCCCCTGTGCATGGGGATCGCGATTGCCTCTGGCATGCCGCCGGCAAAAGGTCTGATCGCCGGGATTATCGGTGGCCTGGTGGTGGGTTGGTTGGCGGGATCGCCGCTGCAGGTCAGTGGTCCGGCGGCGGGCCTGGCGGTGTTGGTGTTCGAGCTGGTGCGCCAGCACGGCATGCTGATGCTGGGGCCGATCCTGTTGCTGGCGGGCTTCCTGCAATTGGTGGCCGGGCGGTTGCGCCTGGGTTGCTGGTTCCGCGTCACAGCGCCGGCGGTGGTGTACGGCATGCTGGCGGGGATTGGCGTGTTGATTGTGCTATCCCAGATTCACGTGATGCTCGACGGCGCGCCCAAGCCTTCCGGGCTGGATAACCTGGCGGGGTTCCCGGCGGCGTTGGCCGAGGCGATCCCAGCCCTGGGCGGTGGCCTGGGGTGGCAGGCGGGATTGCTCGGCTTGTCGACGATGCTGGTGATGTACGCCTGGGATAAATTACGCCCGCAACGCCTGCGCTTTGTGCCGGGGGCCTTGTTGGGGGTGGGCCTGACTACCGTGGTCAGCCTGGTGCTGGCGCTGCAGGTCAAGCGCGTGGAAGTCCCGGAAAACCTCGCGGATGCGATTGACTGGCTGCGCCCCAGTGACTTGCTGAACCTGGCCGATCCGCAACTGCTGATCGCCGCCTTTGCCGTGGCGTTTATTGCGAGCGCCGAAACCCTGCTTTCCGCTGCGGCGGTCGATCGTATGCACAGTGGTCAGCGTTCTGATTTTGACAAGGAATTATCTGCCCAAGGTGTAGGCAACATGCTCTGTGGTCTGGTCGGTGCCTTGCCGATGACCGGTGTGATTGTGCGCAGCTCGGCTAACGTGCAGGCCGGTGCGACCACCCGTCTGTCGGCTATGTTCCACGGCCTGTGGCTGCTGGCGTTCGTGCTGTTGCTGTCGAGTGTGCTGCAAAGTATTCCGGTGGCGAGCCTGGCGGGTGTGTTGGTGTACACCGGGATCAAGTTGGTGGACATCAAGGCGTTCAAGGCACTGGGACGTTATGGGCGGATGCCGATGTTTACCTACGCGGCCACGGCGTTGGCGATCATCTTTACCGACCTGCTGACCGGTGTGCTGGTGGGCTTCGGGTTGACGTTGGTCAAGTTGGCGTTCAAGGCGTCACGCCTGAAAGTGAGCCTGATTGATTTGCCCCAGGAGGGTGAAATGGAGCTGCGTCTGACGGGCGCGGCTACTTTCCTGAAAGTGCCGGCGCTGACCCAGGTGCTGTCGGCGGTGCCGGCAGGGACGACCTTGCATGTGCCGTTGAGCAACCTGAGTTACATCGACCATTCCTGCCTGGAGTTGCTGGAGGAATGGGGGCGAGCCAATGCGGCCAAGGGCTCGACGCTGGTGATCGAGGCGCGTGGGTTGAAGCGAAGGCTGGAAGGTCGGGTCAGGATGACGACGGGGATAGGTTCCGCGCCAGCCTAACCACCAAGCAACCTTGTGGGAGCCGGGCAAACCCGGCTCCCACATTTGATCGTTTGCGACCCAGGAAATTAAGCCGGCTGATCCAACGCCAGCTCAACCCCCAGCTGCCGCGACAGGCACGGCCAGCGCTTCCACGCCGCTTCCGTATTCGGGCTCTTGAGTGTCTCGCGATAAACCTCCACCGACTCCAGCGCAAAGCTGTCTTCGTTGAGCATTTCATCCACCGCGTGATGCACCGCTTCATCCAGTTGGTTGGCGAAGGTCTCGCCGATCAGCTGGTGGGCGATGACATTGGCCACGGTAGTGTCGGCCGGAATCAACGGCTGGCCAAAGTGCTTGATATACAGATCGTTCACCTCTTCAACCAACCGATGCGCCAGGTAGGCCTCGTCCAGCAGGCTGTCGAGGCCTTCGTGGCCGGCCAGGATCGCGGGCGGTTGCAGAAAGAAATGCTCGGCGATCTTCAGCACCGGCTTGATCTGGCTCTCGATACCGGCCTCGCGGGCCACGTCGTTGGCGGCGTCCAGCAAATCCGGGACGAGGTCGATGTAGGCGCTGACAAAGCGGGTCATGACAATGTTGCGATCACCGTCAGCCAGGGCGATGGCCGAATGCAGGTGCGGCAATTGTTTTTCCAGTTGCTGGGCAAGCTGGCCCGTGCTGGCTTCGTGTTGATGGGCACGGGAAATCTGCTCGCGCAATGCGGCGGTGTTCATGAAAGCTCCAGTGATGCAGGCGTAGGAAAAGGGAGAGGATAAGGTAGCTCGTTTATACGAGCGCCTAAGACGCATTTGTCATAATTATTTCATGGTTATGCGCGCGCGTTATATCGAATTGCCATCGTTCGTCGGATAAACGATTCCGCCTCCGGTTTTATTAGCCCAGACGCATCATTTCTACTCATTTGCCCCTACACATTGCGGGGTTGCAGAGCCTGTCTATACTCGGATTTGTACGCGATTAGCTGATGACGCCAGACTGCATAAGCAGGCAAGGCCAGGCGGTTGTAAGCAGTATGGAAGCCGCTCCCTTCGACGCAGGTGCAAACCGGCGGGATAACAAGAACGATAAGGGGAACCCGCAATGATGCGACATCCACACGTTTGGATGGGCCTCCTGTTGTGGTCGGTATTCGGCCAGGCACATGCCGCCTGGACAACGAATATGGCGCCAGGGGCGACAGAAGTCAGTCACGCTGTGTTCGACCTGCACATGACCATATTCTGGATCTGTGTGGTGATCGGCATCATCGTGTTTGGCGCGATGTTCTGGTCGATGATCGTTCATCGCCGGTCCACGGGCCAGGTCGCGGCCAAGTTCCACGAGAGCACCACCGTGGAAATCCTCTGGACGGTCGTGCCCTTGCTGATCCTGATCGCGATGGCCATTCCGGCCACCAAGACCCTGATCAATATCTACGACAGCAGTGAGTCGGATATCGATATCCAGGTCACCGGCTATCAGTGGAAGTGGCATTACAAATACCTGGGCCAGGACGTGGAGTTCTTCAGCAACCTGGCCACGCCCGCCGAGCAGATCCATAACCAGGCCACCAAGGGCGAACATTACCTGCTGGAAGTCGACCAGCCGCTGGTGCTGCCGGTGGGCGCTAAAGTGCGCTTCCTGGTAACGGCCGCCGACGTGATCCACTCCTGGTGGGTGCCGGCCTTTGCGGTCAAGCGCGACGCCATTCCCGGCTTCGTCAACGAGGCCTGGACCCGCGTTGAGAAACCCGGCATCTACCGTGGCCAGTGCGCCGAACTGTGCGGCAAGGACCACGGCTTCATGCCCATCGTGGTCGAAGTCAAGTCCAAGGCCGACTACGAGACCTGGTTGGGCGAGCGCAAGGCAGAGGCCGCCAAGCTCAAGGAGCTGACCTCCAAAGAGTGGACGCTGGAAGAGCTGGTGGCACGTGGCGACAAGGTCTACCACACCACCTGCGTGGCTTGTCACCAGGCCGAAGGCCAGGGCTTGCCGCCGATGTTCCCGGCGCTCAAAGGCTCGAAGATCGCCACCGGCCCTGCGGCTGACCACCTGAACATTGTCTACCACGGCAAGCCCGGCACGGCGATGGCGGCCTTCGGTAAGCAACTCTCGGAAGTGGACATCGCCGCCGTAGTGACCTACGAGCGCAATGCCTGGGGCAACAAAAAAGGCGACATGGTCACGCCTAAAGACGTGCTGGCCATCAAGCAGGCGGAAAGCAAATGACCTCTCTCAAGGCGTTTACCTCGACCCGCCCCGCCCACTCGCTTGCAGGAGAACGGCCATGAGCGCTGTGATCGATGACCATGGTCACGCCGACCATGCCCACGGCCCCGCCAAGGGGTTGATGCGCTGGGTGCTGACCACCAACCATAAAGACATCGGCACCATGTACCTGTGGTTCGCCTTTGCCATGTTCCTGCTCGGCGGCTCGTTTGCCATGGTAATCCGCGCCGAGCTGTTCCAGCCCGGCCTGCAGATTGTGCAGCCGGCCTTCTTCAACCAGATGACCACCATGCACGGGTTGATCATGGTGTTCGGCGCGGTGATGCCGGCGTTCGTCGGCCTGGCCAACTGGATGATCCCGCTGATGATCGGCGCCCCCGACATGGCCCTGCCACGCATGAACAACTTCAGCTTCTGGCTGTTGCCGGCAGCGTTCCTGCTGCTGGTCTCGACGCTGTTCACGCCCGGTGGCGGGCCGAACTTCGGCTGGACCTTCTACGCGCCTCTATCCACCACCTATGCCCCGGAAAGCGTGACGTTCTTCATCTTCGCGATCCATCTGATGGGCATCAGTTCGATCATGGGCGCGATCAACGTGGTCGCCACCATTCTCAACCTGCGTGCGCCGGGCATGACCTTGATGAAAATGCCGCTGTTCGTCTGGACGTGGCTGATCACCGCGTTCCTGCTGATCGCGGTGATGCCGGTGCTGGCGGGTTGCGTGACCATGATGCTGATGGACATCCACTTCGGCACCAGCTTCTTCAGTGCGGCTGGCGGTGGTGACCCGGTGCTGTTTCAGCACGTGTTCTGGTTCTTCGGCCATCCCGAGGTATACATCATGATCCTGCCGGCCTTCGGCGCCGTCAGCTCGATCATCCCGACCTTTTCGCGCAAGCCGCTGTTCGGCTACACCTCGATGGTCTACGCCACGGCGAGCATCGCGTTCCTGTCGTTCATCGTGTGGGCGCACCACATGTTCGTGGTGGGCATCCCGCTGGTGGGCGAGTTGTTCTTCATGTACGCCACTCTGCTGATCGCCGTGCCCACGGGGGTGAAGGTGTTCAACTGGGTCAGCACCATGTGGCAAGGCTCGCTGACCTTCGAGACGCCGATGCTGTTTGCCGTGGCGTTCGTGATTCTGTTCACCATCGGCGGCTTTTCCGGGCTGATGTTGGCGATTGCACCGGCGGATTTCCAGTACCACGACACCTATTTCGTGGTGGCGCATTTCCATTACGTACTGGTGCCTGGCGCAATCTTCGGCATCTTCGCCTCGGCCTACTACTGGCTGCCGAAATGGACCGGCCACATGTACGACGAAACCCTGGGCAAGCTGCATTTCTGGCTGTCCTTCGTGGGCATGAACATGGCGTTTTTCCCGATGCACTTCGTCGGGCTGGCGGGGATGCCGCGGCGAGTGCCGGACTACAATTTGCAGTTCGCCGATTTCAACATGGTCTCGTCGATTGGCGCGTTCATGTTCGGCGCCACGCAGATCTTCTTCCTGTTCATTGTGATCAAGTGCATCCGTGGCGGTACACCCGCACCGGCCAAGCCTTGGGACGGCGCCGAAGGCCTGGAGTGGAGCATCCCTTCGCCGGCGCCGTACCACACGTTCACCACGCCGCCGGAGGTCAAATGAACACCTTGGTGCAGGCCGACACGGTCTCCTGTGGGAGCTGGCTTGCCTGCGATGAGGGTGTGGCAGTGGGTAGATTCGGTGCCTGGCACACCGCTATCGCAGGCAAGCCAGCTCCCACAGAAAATCAAAAGCGGGGTAGTCGCCATGGCTGAGTCCGTGCCTATCAAGCGCCTGGTTACTCGGCTGCTCATCCTGGTGGTGGCGATGTTCGCCTTCGGCTTTGCCCTGGTGCCGATCTACGACGTGATGTGCAAAGCGTTCGGTATCAATGGCAAGACGGCCGGGCAGTACGAGGGTGAACAGGTTGTCGATGCTTCACGCCAGGTGCGGGTGCAGTTCCTGTCTACCAACGCCATCGACATGGTCTGGGATTTTTACGCCAAGGTTGACGAAGTGGTGGTCAATCCGGGCGCGGTGACCGAGATGTTGTTCGTGGCCCACAACCCCACCGACAAGCCGATGACTGCCCAGGCCGTGCCCAGTATTTCCCCGGCCGAAGCGGCGATGTACTTCCACAAGACCGAGTGCTTTTGCTTTACCCAGCAAGTGCTGCAACCGGGCCAGCGCATCGAGATGCCGGTGCGTTTCATTGTCGACCGCGACATGCCCAAGGATGTGAAGCATCTGACCCTGGCGTACACGCTGTTTGATATTACTGCGCGCCAACCGCCGGTGGCTGCCCACAGCGGCGGCTAGCTACTGTTTGCCCCCTCAATCAGGAGAGCGAATACATGTCGTCTCATGATACGTACTACGTACCAGCGCAAAGCAAATGGCCAATAATTGCCACGTTTGGCCTGTTGATCACGGTGTACGGCCTGGGCCTGTGGTTCAACGACCTCAAGGCCGCGCGGGCGGAATCCCACGGCCCGTGGATCTTTTTCGTCGGCGGGCTGTTATTGGCCTACATGCTGTTCGGCTGGTTCGGCGCGGTGATCAAGGAAAGCCGCGCCGGTTTGTACAGTTCGCAGATGGATCGCTCGTTCCGCTGGGGCATGACCTGGTTCATCTTTTCCGAGGTGATGTTCTTTATCGCCTTCTTCGGTGCGCTGTTTTATGTGCGACACATGTCGGCGCCCTGGCTGGCGGGTGAAGGCTCAAAGGGCATTGCGCACATGCTGTGGCCGAACTTCGAGTTTGCCTGGCCGTTGCTGAACAACCCCGACCCGAAAATGTACCCGGCACCGGAAGGCACCATCAGCCCGTGGGGCCTGCCGCTGGTGAACACCATTCTGCTGGTGAGTTCCAGCGTGACCATCACCATCGCCCACCACGCGCTGCGCAAAGGTCATCGCGGCGCGCTGAAACTCTGGTTGGCGATCACCGTGCTGCTGGGCCTGGCGTTCCTGGGGTTTCAGGCCGAGGAATACATCCACGCCTATAAAGAGCTGGGCCTGACCTTGGGCTCAGGGGTGTATGGCGCGACGTTCTTCATGCTCACCGGTTTCCACGGTGCCCACGTCACCATCGGCACGATCATTCTGTTCGTGATGCTGATGCGCATCCTCAAGGGGCACTTCAATGCCGAGCACCAGTTCGGTTTCGAGGCGGCCAGTTGGTATTGGCACTTTGTGGATGTGGTGTGGATCGGGCTGTTTTTCTTCGTCTATGTGCTGTGAAAAGCCTTACCACGGTGCATGAGACACCAGCTGGCCGCTGAAAAAGCCCCAGGCGATCAGCGCCACGGTGATCACGGCCAGTACGACACGCACGGTCAAGGCAGTGACGAGGCGATTAGAGTTGCCCTCGTCCTTGACCAGAAAGAACAAGCCACTGAACAGGCTCACAACGGTCGCGATCAGCATCAGGGCAATAGCGGCTTTGAGCATGGTCTGGCTCCAATGGGATGGGCGGGCAATGAAAACAAGTATAGCCAGCGCCATAAAATGCTTTCGGCCAGGAATCGCACCGACATTGGTGGTGTTGGTGCTGCTGCCGTTGATGGTCGGCCTGGGGTTTTGGCAGTTGTCTCGCGGCCATGAAAAACAGCTGCTGGTGGACAGCTACGCCGAGCGGCGCGCGGCTGATCCGATCAGCAGCGCGCAACTGAACGACACGACCGATCCAGCCTTCCGCCGCGTTCGTCTGCGCGGCCAATTCGACGCCGAGCACAGCGTATTCCTCGACAACCGCATGCGCGACGGCAAGGCCGGCGTAGAGCTGCTGCAACCCTTCCACGACCAGGCCAGTGGCCTGTGGCTGTTGCTCAATCGCGGTTGGCTGCCCTGGCCGGATCGGCGCACGCCACCCGCCTTCACCACGCCGGATCAGCCGGTGAATCTCGATGCCTGGGTGTACGTCGCTCCTGGCGAAACCTTCCAGTTGCACCCGGACCCCACGACTGCGCAATGGCCGCGTCTGCTCACGGCGTTGCACCCTGCCGCGCTCTGGGCCGAGTTGGGTCGCAACGGTTTCGCCTATGAGTTGCGGGCCGAAGCCGGCCTCGGCACCTACGAAACCACCTGGCCGATCGTCGCCATGGGCCCGGAAAAACACTTGGCGTATGCCGTGCAGTGGTTCGCCATGTCGCTGGCGTTGCTCGCGCTTTACCTCTACCTCGGATGGCACAACAAAAAGGAGAAGCCCCATGGGAGCGGCCACGAATCCACTCAACATGTCTGAAGCCCCGAATCGGCGCAAAGGCCGCTGGCAGTTGATCCTGATCCTGATGATGGTGATCGGCCCGATGGCGCTGGCCACCTTCATGTACAAGCTGCAGTTCTGGGTGCCTGAAAGCCGCAGCTATCACGGCGAGATGATCGGCAACGGCCAGACCCGCGCCGATATTGGCGTACAAACCGATGAGCAGCGCTGGCAACTGCTGGTGACCGCGCCCACCGTCTGTGCGGCGGATTGCCAGCAACTGGTGTACCTCGCACGGCAACTGCAAATCAGCCTAGGCCGTGATGCCTCCCGCGCCAGCCATGCCTTGGCCAGCGCGCAGCCGGTGAGCGCGGAGTATGAAACCAAGCTGAACGTTGAATACCCGCAACTGCAACGCTACCCGCTGGATTTGCCGACCTTCAGCAAAGGCGCCGCCGCGCCGGGTGACGCGCAGCTGTGGATCGTCGATCCCCACGGCAACCTGGTGTTGCGTTACGACGCCAAGGTCAAGGGCAAGGATTTGCTCAACGACCTGCGCCACCTGCTGAAACTGTCGAACATCGGATAAGGGCACCGTCATGGCCAAACCTGGATTTCGCCTCGCGTTGTTTGCCACCTTGTTGGCTTTGATCGTCGTGCTGCTCGGCGCCTATACGCGCCTGACCCACGCGGGCCTGGGTTGCCCGGATTGGCCGGGCTGCTACGGCTTCATCAGCGTGCCCAAGACCGAAGCCCAGTTGGCCCATGCCGAGCTGCATTTCCCCGATACGCCGGTGGAGGCCGACAAGGGCTGGGCCGAGATGACTCATCGCTACTTCGCTGGCACCCTGGGCTTGCTGATTGTGTTGCTGGCCGCGCGTTCCTGGAGTCATCGGCGTGATCCGGGCCAGCCGGTGAAGCTGCCGCTGTTCCTGCTGGCGGTGGTGTTTGCCCAGGCGGCGTTTGGCATGTGGACGGTGACGCTGAAGTTATGGCCGCAGGTGGTGACGGGGCATTTATTGGGCGGCTTTGCGACCTTGAGCCTGCTGTTTCTGCTGACCCTGCGCTTGTCCGGCGTGTTGCCCGCGTTGATCGTGCCCAAGCGTCTGCAATATTGGGCGACGGCGGGCCTGGTGCTGGTGATCGGCCAGATCACGCTGGGGGGCTGGGTCAGTTCCAACTACGCGGCGGTGGCCTGTATTGATCTGCCGACGTGCCATGGCGAATGGTGGCCGGCAGCAGATTTCGCCAACGGATTTCATCTCACCCAGCACATCGGGCCCAACTACCTGGGCGGGCAGTTGGACAGTGAAGCGCGCACCGCCATCCACCTGACCCACCGCATCGGCGCCGTCATCGTCAGCCTGGTGTTGCTCGGCCTGGCCTGGCAATTGCGCGCGGTGGGCATGACGCGTTTGGCGGGTTTATTGCTGGTCGCCCTGGCCGCGCAAATCTGCCTGGGCCTGAGCAATGTGGCTTTCGGGCTGCCGCTGGCGGTGGCTGTAGGCCATAACGCCGGGGGCGCCGCGTTGTTGCTCAGTCTGGTGCTGGTCAATTACCACGCCCGCACCAGCCTGGTCCGGGTGCGCAACCAGCTGCCGTTCGGCTGGCGTTTTATCCCACGCAAACATGTATCGGGCCTCATCACGCTTAAAGGAGAGATGCCATGGCGACCTTGATCGGCGCGCGTCACGGCCAGGCAATCTGGCGTGACTACCTGGAGCTGACCAAGCCGAAAGTGGTGGTGTTGATGCTCATTACCTCATTGGTGGGCATGTTCCTGGCGACCCGTGCGGGTGTACCGTGGACGGTGTTGGTGTTCGGCAACCTGGGGATTGCTCTGTGCGCGGGCGGCGCGGCGGCGGTGAACCATGTGGTGGACCGGCGGATCGACGCCGTAATGGCGCGCACCCATAAGCGGCCGTTGGCAGAGGGCCGTGTATCACCGCTGGCGGCGCTGGCCTTTGCATTGTTTCTAGCTGTTGCAGGATTGGCGCTGCTGCTGGCGTTCACCAACCCGCTGGCAGCCTGGCTGACGTTGGCTTCGCTGTTGGGATATGCCGTGATCTATACCGGCTTTCTCAAGCGGGCGACGCCGCAGAATATCGTCATCGGTGGATTGGCAGGTGCTGCGCCGCCCTTGCTGGGCTGGGTCGCGGTCACCGGGCATATCAGCGCCGAGCCCCTGCTGCTGGTGCTGATCATCTTCGCCTGGACCCCGCCGCACTTCTGGGCCCTGGCCATTCACCGCAAGGAGGAATACGCCAAGGCCGATATTCCGATGTTGCCGGTCACTCACGGTGAGCATTACACCAAGGTGCATATCCTGCTCTACACCTTCGCCCTGCTGGCGGTGAGCCTGATGCCCTATGTGATCCACATGAGTGGCCTGCTGTACCTTGCGTGTGCACTGGTATTGGGCGGGCGCTTTCTGCAATGGGCCTGGGTGTTGTACCGTGGCGGTCGGCCGCACGCGGCGATCAACACCTTCAAGTACTCTATCTGGTACTTGCTGCTGCTGTTTATCGCGCTGCTCCTCGACCACTACCTACTGTTGAACCTATGACTCGAACTCAAAAAACTGTCTTCATCCTGGTGGCCCTGGTGGCATTGATCATGGGCCTGACCGTTAACAAAGTGCTATCGGGCAAGGGCCAGGGCGACCCCACTGCCTTGATCGACGCCGGCATCATCCTGTTGCCGCAAAGCCGCCAGCTGCCGCCGGTGACCATGACCAATCAGGAAGGCCAGTCGGTGGTGGTCAACGAATTGAAAGGCAAGTGGAGCCTGCTGTTTTTCGGCTACACCTTCTGCCCGGACATCTGCCCGACCACCCTCGCCCAACTGCGCCAGATCAAGAGCGAAATGCCCAAGGACGTTGTGGATAAGTTGCAGGTGATTTTAGTCAGCGTCGATCCGCATCGCGATACGCCGACTCAGCTGAAGCAGTACCTGGGCTACTTCGACCCGCAGTTCCAGGGCCTGACCGGCGCGAATGTGGAGGATGTGCAGAAGGTTTCGAATGCCGTCAGCATTCCGTTCATACCGGCCGACACCAGCAAACCGAACTACACCGTTGACCACAGCGGCAACCTGGCGCTGATCGGACCGGACGGGACGCAGCGTGGGTTTATTCGTGCGCCGTTGAATAACCAGAAGCTCGTAGCGCAACTGCCGGTGCTGTTGCAGCGTAAATAAGCCGGACGCCAGCCTGGCCAGCACCACAAAACAAATGTGGGAGCGGGCTTGCTCGCGAAAGCGGTGTGTCAGTCAACATCTCCGTCGACTGATACACCGCTTTCGCGAGCAAGCCCGCTCCCACATCTTTTGATCTCCAGTGTTTGGGAGATCGAGTCAGGTCAGAACGCCGGCTTGATCGCGCCTTTGTACTTCTCTTCGATGAATTTCTTCACTTCAGGCGTGTGCAGGGCGGCAACCAGCTTCTTCACGGCGTCCGAGTCCTTGTTGTCTTCGCGGGTCACCAGGATGTTCACGTAAGGCGAGTCGCTGCCTTCGATGACCAGTGCGTCCTGGGACGGGTCCAGCTTAGCTTCCAGCGCGTAGTTGGTGTTGATCAGCGCCAGGTCGACCTGGGTCAGCACGCGCGGCAGGGTCGCGGCTTCCAGTTCACGGAATTTCAGGTTTTTGCTGTTACCGGTGATGTCCTTGATGGTCGACAGGATGTTGGTCGGGTCCTTCAGGGTGATCAGGCCGTTCTTGGCCAGCAGCAACAGCGCGCGGCCGCCGTTGGTGGCGTCGTTCGGGATCACCACGTTGGCGCCGCTTGGCAGCTCATTCAGCTTCTTGTACTTGCTGGAGTAGGCGCCCAGGGGTTCCAGGTGCACGGCGCCAACGCTCACCAGGTGAGTGCCCTTGGCCTTGTTGAACTCATCCAGGTACGGCTGGTGCTGGAAGAAGTTGGCGTCCAGGCGCTTTTCAGCGACTTGTACGTTCGGCTGCACGTAGTCGGTGAAGACTTTGACCTGCAGGTCTACGCCTTCTTTAGCGAGGGCAGGTTTCACGAATTCCAGGATTTCCGCATGGGGCACCGGCGAAGCGGCGACCGTAATGGTCTCGGCGTGGGCGGAAAACGCGGCAACGGCGGCGAAAGCAACCAGTAGTTTTTTCATCCAACAAGCTCCTTGTTCGGGCATGTACCGGCGTGCGGCCGGCAATGGCCGTTATTTTCGAGAAAAGTGCACCACCAGCTTGTCGCCGACGGTTTGCAGAATTTGCACCAGAATCAGCAGCATCACCACGGTGACCACCATCACATCGGTCTGGAAACGCTGGTAACCGAAACGGATGGCCAGGTCACCCAGGCCACCGGCACCGACCACACCGGCCATTGCGGTGTAGGACACCAGTGTAATCGCCGTCACCGTAATCGCCGCGAAAATGCCAGGACGGGCTTCGGGCAGCAAGGCGTTGGTGATGATCTGGCGCGTGCTGGCGCCCATGGACTGGGTGGCTTCGATGATGCCGCGGTCCACTTCACGCAGCGCGGTCTCCACCAGGCGCGCAAAGAATGGCGTCGCACCTACGACCAGCGGCGGAATCGCACCCGCCACGCCCAGCGAAGTGCCGGTGATCAGGACGGTGAACGGGATCATCACGATCAACAGGATGATGAACGGCAGCGAGCGCAGGATGTTCACGATCAACGAGAGCAGCGCGTACAGGCCTTTCTGTTCGAACAGTTGGCGCGGGCTGGTCAGGAACAGCAGCACGCCCAGCGGCAGCCCGAGCACCACGGTGAAGAACAGCGAACCGAACAGCATGGTCATGGTGTCGCCGGTGGCGAGCCAGATTTCAGACCAGTCGATATTGGCGAAGAAACTCAACAGGACGTCCATTAGCGCAGGATCTCCATGTGGACGTCAGCGGCGGTGAAGCGCGCAAAGGCGGCTTCCATGTCGCCACCGGTGACGGCGAGGGTCAATTGCCCGTAAGGGATGTCTTTGATGCGGTCGATACGACCAGCGAGGATGCTGTAGTCCACACCCGTTTCGCGGGCGACGGTGCCCAGCAGCGGCGCGTAGGTCGCTTCGCCCTGGAACGTCAGGCGCACAATACGGCCTGGCACGTGGGCGAAGTCGTCGCGTTGCTCGTTTTCGTCGACCTGCTCGGACTCTTGCACGAAGCGCTTGGTGGTCGGGTGCGTGGGGTGCAGGAATACGTCGGCCACCGAACCTTGCTCGACGATCACGCCAGCGTCCATCACCGCCACTTGGTCGCAGACGCGGCGGATCACGTCCATTTCATGGGTGATCAGCACGATGGTCAGCTTCAACTCGCGGTTGATCTCGGCCAGCAGTTGCAGCACTGAGGCGGTGGTCTGCGGGTCGAGGGCGCTGGTGGCTTCGTCGCACAGCAGGATCTTTGGCTTGGTCGCCAGGGCGCGGGCGATGCCGACGCGTTGCTTCTGGCCACCGGACAACTGCGCCGGGTACTTCTTGGCGTGGTCCGACAGGCCGACACGGGCGAGCAATTCGGCGACGCGCAGGTCGATGTCCCTACGCGACAACTCGCCAGCCAGCGTCAGTGGCAGCGCCACGTTGTCGGCAACAGTCTTGGACGCCAGCAGGTTGAAGTGCTGAAAGATCATCCCGACCTGCTGGCGGAAGCGGCGCAGGCCGTTGGCGTCCAGGGCAGTGACTTCTTCGCCATCCACCGTGATCTTGCCGCCACTCGGTTCTTCGAGGCGGTTGATCAGGCGCAGCAGTGTACTTTTGCCCGCGCCGGAATGACCGATCAGACCAAACACCTGGCCGTTCTCGACGGTCAGGCTGGTGGGGTGCAGCGCGGGAATATCCCTACCGGCGACGCGGTAGGTTTTATGGACGTTTTGAAACTCGATCACGTAGCGAACCTTGTGGGGCGCATGGAAAAGGGATCAGCGGTTAGCCGGGCGCGCATTTTAGCCTGTCCGTATAGCGTTTCTTAGCATTTATTTCGCATTCATCCAGCGATTTGGCAATAACGCGATCAAAGGTCATAAAAAAGGAACGGCCCAAAACCTCGTCAGTCACTACTTAAGCAACTCGATTTCCCAGGTGCCGTGCCTGGGGTTTTGCTCAAACGAGCCGGGGATCGCTCTGGCCAATTTGAATAAGGAGTTTTGTCTGATGAGTACCAAGAAGCCAGCCACCCCGCCGAAGAGTGAACTCGCGGGCACCGATACCTTGGACCGTGGCAACACCAACGCCAAGCTGCAGGCCCTGGAGACATTCCGTTCCGATGCGACCGGCCAGGCCCTGCGTACCAACCAAGGCGTGAAAATTTCCGACAACCAGAACAGCTTGAAAGTCGGTTCCCGTGGCCCATCGCTGCTGGAAGACTTCATCATGCGTGAAAAAATCACGCACTTTGACCATGAGCGCATCCCGGAGCGCATCGTGCATGCCCGTGGCACTGGCGCCCATGGTTATTTCCAGACGTATGAGAACCATTCGGCGCTGACCAAGGCTGGGTTCCTGCGTGACCCTGGGCATAAAACCCCAGTATTCACGCGCTTTTCCACCGTGCAGGGCCCGCGTGGTTCAGGCGATACGGTGCGTGATGTGCGCGGTTTTGCGGTTAAGTTTTTCACCGAAGAAGGCAACTTCGACCTGGTGGGCAACAACATGCCGGTGTTTTTCATTCAGGACGCGATCAAGTTTCCTGACTTCGTGCACGCCGTAAAGCCTGAACCACACAATGAAATTCCTACCGGCGGATCGGCGCACGATACGTTCTGGGACTTCGTTTCGCTGCAGCCTGAATCCGCTCACATGGTGATCTGGGCAATGTCTGACCGCGCCATTCCAAAAAGCCTGCGCAGCATGCAGGGCTTTGGTGTGCACACCTTCCGACTGGTGAATGCCGAGGGCAAATCCAACTTCGTCAAATTCCACTGGCGCCCTACGGCGGGTACTTGCTCGCTGGTGTGGGACGAGGCGCAGAAGCTGGCCGGTAAAGATACCGACTACCACCGTCGCGATCTCTGGGAAGCCATTGAAATGGGCGACTACCCCGAGTGGGAGTTGGGTGTGCAGGTTATCCCCGAGGATAAGGAGCATGCCTTCGACTTCGACATTCTCGACCCCACGAAGCTGATTCCGGAAGAGCTGGTGCCAATCACCCCGCTGGGCAAGATGGTGCTGAACCGCAACCCGGATAACTTCTTTGCAGAAGTCGAGCAGGTCGCGTTTTGCCCGGGCCATATCGTGCCGGGTATCGACTTCTCCAATGACCCGCTGCTGCAAGGTCGGTTGTTTTCCTACACCGATACACAGATCAGCCGACTGGGCGGCCCGAATTTTCACCAGTTGCCGATCAACCAGCCCGTGACGCCGCTGCACAACAACCAGCGTGATGCCATGCACCGCAGCACCATCGATAAAGGTCGTGCGTCCTACGAGCCGAATTCGATTGATGGCGGCTGGCCTAAAGAAACTCCGCCTGCGGCACAGGATGGTGGCTTCGAGACTTATCCGGAGCGCATCGATGCCCACAAGATCCGTGAGCGCAGCGAGTCATTCGGCGATCACTTCTCCCAGGCGCGCCTGTTCTTCCGCAGCATGAGCAAGCACGAGCAAGAGCACATCATCGCGGCGTATAGCTTTGAGTTGGGCAAGGTAGAGCGTGAGTTTATTCGCGCGCGCCAAGTCAACGAGATCCTGGCGAATATCGACCTGGAGCTGGCCAAGCGCGTGGCCCAGAACCTGGGGCTGCCAGCACCGACCAAAGGCACCGTGCCGGAGCGTCAAACCAAGCCGGAGCGCTCGCCAGCGTTGAGCCAGGCGAACCTGCTACCGGGCGATATCAAGACCCGCAAGGTGGCGATCCTGGCAGCCAATGGCGTGGACGGCGTGGCGATTGCCACATTGAAAAAGGCACTGGAAGCAGAAGGGGCGCACGCCAAGCTGCTGGGGCCAACCTCGGCGCCAGTGAAGACGGCCGATGGCAAGAGCCTGCCGGTGGATGCGTCGATGGAAGGCATGCCGTCCATTGCGTTTGATGCGGTGTTCGTCCCTGGCGGGAAGGACTCGGTGAAAGCCTTGAGCGGTGATGGGGTGGCGTTGCACTTCCTGTTAGAGGCGTACAAGCACCTCAAGGCGATTACAGTCGCCAGTGACGCGAAGCCGTTGTTGGACCTGCTGAAACTTGAGGTGGATGCGGGGCTGATCGTGGGATCGGATACCAAGGCGTTCAAGGCGTTTTTTGCCGCGATCGGCCAGCATCGGGTCTGGGATCGCGAGCCTAAGGCCAAGGCGATTCCGGCTTAAGGTATTGG
>NZ_JBBGYS010000063.1:0-35332 GCF_037479595.1 Pseudomonas sp. MYb541
CCGGCTCCCACAGGGTAATACGGTCAACTGTGGGAGCCGGGCTTGCCCGCGATGGCGGCGGTGCATGTACCACAGAATTGAGATGTAAACCGAATCACATAGCAGGGGTTTTCAGGCCGTTTTAACGGCCTTTTTTTTCACCTGGGATTTGATAGTTTTTATATGCGTTTAAGGAATAAATACATGAAAAAATAAGATTTAAAGATATATGAATCTGCTGATAAGGTCTGTTCCATCTTGGCGCCATCGCCACACAGCGAACCGCCGACACCTGCTCAAGGAATTCCTGCATGTTGGTCGTAACACTTGGAGGCAGTCCCAGCCAGCGTTCCCGCTCCGGGGTGTTGCTGGATAAAACCCGTCAGTGGTTGCAAGACAAAGGCGTAGAAGTGGTGAGTTACCAGATACGGGACTTCCCGGCTGAAGACTTGCTGCATGCGCGCTTCGACAGCCCCAAGGTCATCGACCTGCTGCAACAAGTGGCTAACGCTGATGGCCTGGTGATCGCTACGCCGGTCTACAAGGCTTCGTTTTCCGGAGCGCTGAAAACCGTGCTGGACCTGCTGCCCGAACGCGCACTGGCCCACAAGATCGTATTGCCGATGGCCACCGGTGGCAGCATCGCCCACATGCTGGCGGTGGACTACGCCCTGAAGCCGGTGCTGTCGGCGCTGAAGGCCCAGGAGTTGCTCCACGGCATCTTCGCCGAAGACAGCCAGATCGCGTACGGCGAAGGCAGCGCTCAGGCGCAACTGGTGCCGGTACTTGAACACCGTTTGCACGAGGCCCTGGAAACGCTGTATGGCGCCATGGCCCGTCGCCCGAAACCGCTGGACCCTCATGTGTTGAATGAACGTTTGTTGAGTGCTCGCTGGAGCATTTAAGCCACACCGAAATGTAAAAAACTCACCTTACTCAGCCGCCAACGGCCAAGCAGGTGCAGCCAACCCCCTGAACGCACTATTTGGAGAGAGCGCCATGCGCACTGTCATCTTGCGTCGTGGTCTGGTCGCACTGTTTGCTGCGGCTGTGTCCTTCGGCGCCATTGTTCAAGCCCAAGCCGCCGAGACCCTGCGGATCGGTTATCAGAAGTACGGCACGCTGGTGCTGCTCAAAGCCAAGGGCACCTTGGAGAAACGCCTGGCTGCCCAAGGCGTGAACGTGCAGTGGACCGAGTTTCCTGGCGGCCCGCAATTGCTGGAAGGCCTGAACGTCGGCTCCATCGACTTCGGTGTGACTGGCGAAACCCCACCGGTCTTCGCTCAGGCCGCTGGCGCCGATTTGCTCTACGTGGCCTACGAGCCACCCGCGCCGACCAGCGAAGCGATCCTGGTGCCGAAAGATTCGCCGATCAAATCCGTGGCCGAGCTCAAGGGCAAGAAAATCGTCCTGAACAAAGGCTCCAACGTGCATTACCTGCTGGTACGTGCCCTGGAAGACGCCGGCCTGAAATACAACGACGTGCAGACCGTGTTCCTGCCGCCCGCCGATGCGCGTGCCGCCTTCGAGCGTGGCAGCGTGGACGCCTGGGTCATCTGGGACCCGTACCAGGCCGCCGCCGAGAAACAACTGCAAGCCCGCACTCTGCGTGACGGTACTGGCATTGCCGACAACCACCAGTTTTATCTCGCGACCAAGCCTTACGCTGAAAAACACCCTGAAGTGGTCAAGGCGCTGATCGAAGAAGTGCGCGCCGTGGGCGAGTGGTCCAAGGCCAACCCGCAGGAAGTGACTGAACAAGTTGCCCCGCTGCTCGGCCTGCCGGCTGACATCACCCTGACCTCGGTGAAACGCCAAGGCTACGGCGCGCTGTTCCTGACCCCGGAAGTGGTCGCCGCCCAGCAGAAAATCGCCGACAGCTTCTACCAGCTCAAATTGATCCCAAAACCCTTGAACATCAAGGACGTGATCTGGACACCCCCCGCCGCCGTTGCCAAAGCGCCGTAATCCGACTTCTTCAGGAGACAACTCCATGAGCCTCAATATTTTCTGGTTCCTGCCTACCCACGGCGACGGCCATTACCTTGGCACCGCCGAAGGCGCTCGCGCCGTTGACCACGGTTACCTGCAGCAAGTGGCCCAAGCCGCTGACCGTCTGGGTTTCGGCGGGGTGCTGATCCCTACCGGTCGCTCCTGCGAAGACTCGTGGCTGGTGGCCGCCTCACTGATCCCGGTGACCCAGCGCCTGAAATTCCTGGTCGCCCTGCGCCCCGGGATTATTTCGCCGACGGTGGCGGCGCGTCAGGCTGCGACCCTGGATCGTCTGTCCGGCGGGCGTGCCTTGTTCAACCTGGTCACCGGCGGTGACCCGGAAGAATTGGCCGGTGACGGCTTGTTCCTCAGTCATGAAGAGCGTTACCAGGCCTCGGTGGAATTTACCCGCATCTGGCGCCGTGTGCTGGAAGGCGAAACCGTGGACTACGACGGCGAACACATCAGCGTCAAAGGCGCCAAGCTGCTGTATCCGCCGATCCAGCAACCGCGTCCGCCACTGTACTTTGGCGGTTCCTCCGAGGCGGCCCAGGACCTGGCGGCCGAGCAGGTGGAGATGGTGCTGACGTGGGGTGAGCCACCGGCAGCGGTTGCGGAAAAAATCGAACAGGTTCGCGCCAAGGCCGCGAAGCTTGGGCGCACCGTGCGTTTCGGCATTCGTTTGCATGTGATCGTGCGTGAAACCAACGACGAAGCGTGGAAAGCCGCCGACAAACTGATCTCCCACCTGGACGATGACACCATCGCCCGTGCCCAGGCTTCCCTGGCGCGGTTCGATTCCGTCGGCCAGCAACGTATGGCGGCGCTGCATGGTGGCAACCGCGACAACCTCGAAGTCAGCCCCAACCTGTGGGCCGGCGTCGGCCTGGTGCGTGGCGGCGCAGGCACCGCGCTGGTGGGCGATGGCCCCACCGTGGCGGAACGCGTGAAGGAATACGCCGCGCTGGGCATCGACACTTTTATCTTCTCCGGTTATCCACACCTGGAAGAGTCATATCGCGTCGCGGAACTGCTGTTCCCCCACCTGGATATCGAACGTCCCGAGTTGCCGAAAAGCGCCGGCTACGTCAGCCCGTTCGGCGAAATGGTCGCCAACGACATCCTTCCCAAAGCTGCGTCGGCGAGCTGAGGCAGCCCATGAACTATGAAAAATTGAGCCATCGGATAGCGCCCTGGGTACTCCCGATTTTGTTACTCGCGGTGTGGCAGTTGTCGGTCTCGGCGGGTTGGTTGTCGACGCGCATTCTGCCAGCGCCGAGTGCCGTAATCGCAGCCGGTGTCCACTTGGTCGCCAGTGGCGAAATCTGGACTCACCTAGCCATCAGTGGCTGGCGTGCGGGTTTGGGCTTCGTGATTGGTGGCAGCATCGGCCTGGCCCTGGGCTTTATCACCGGCCTGTCGAAGTGGGGCGAACGCCTGCTGGACAGCTCGGTGCAGATGATCCGCAACGTGCCGCATTTGGCGCTGATTCCGCTGGTGATCCTGTGGTTCGGCATTGATGAGACTGCGAAGATTTTCCTGGTCGCCCTCGGCACGCTGTTTCCGATTTACCTCAACACCTACCACGGCATTCGCAACGTCGACCCGGCGCTGGTGGAAATGTCGCGCAGCTACGGCTTGTCCGGGTTCAGCCTGTTCCGGCAGGTGATCCTGCCGGGCGCGCTGCCATCGATTTTGGTGGGCGTGCGCTTTGCCCTGGGTTTCATGTGGCTGACGCTGATCGTGGCAGAAACCATCTCCGCCAGCTCCGGTATTGGCTACCTGGCGATGAACGCCCGCGAATTCCTGCAAACCGATGTGGTGGTACTGGCCATCGTCATGTACGCGATCCTCGGCAAGCTCGCGGACCTGGCGGCTCGCGGCCTGGAACGTGTGTGGCTGCGCTGGCACCCGGCGTATCAAGTGAATAAAGGAGGTGCGGCATGACAGCTCAACAACCCCCGCGCCTGCTCAAGGGCATTCCCCTTGCAGTACGCAAACTGCGCAAGGCCTTTGGCGCGCGCGAAGTGCTCAAGGATATCGACCTGCACATCCCCGCCGGTCAATTCGTTGCGGTGGTCGGGCGCAGCGGTTGCGGCAAAAGTACTTTGCTGCGCCTGCTGGCCGGCCTGGATAAAGCCAGCGGCGGCGAACTGCTGGCCGGTTCCGCGCCGCTCAGTGAAGCGATTGAAGACACGCGGTTGATGTTCCAGGAAGCGCGTCTGCTGCCGTGGAAAAAGATCATCGACAACGTCGGCCTGGGCCTTAAAGGCAACTGGCGCCCCAAAGCGTTGGAAGCCCTGGAAGCGGTCGGCCTGGCTGAGCGCGCCAATGAATGGCCGGCGGCGCTGTCCGGCGGGCAGAAGCAACGCGTGGCGCTGGCCCGTGCGCTGATCCACCAACCGCGCTTGTTGCTGCTGGATGAGCCGTTGGGTGCGCTGGATGCCTTGACCCGTATCGAGATGCAGCAACTGATCGAAAACCTGTGGCAGAAGCACGGTTTCACCGTGTTGCTGGTCACCCACGACGTCAGCGAAGCCGTGGCGATTGCCGACCGGGTGATCCTGATCGAGGACGGTGAAATCGGCTTGGACCTGATCGTCGACCTGCCACGCCCACGGGCCCGCGGCTCACACCGCCTGGCCGCACTGGAAGCTGAAGTGCTCAACCGTGTGTTGTCCCTGCCGGGGTCGCCGCCGGAACCCGAACCTGTTTCACCGCTGCCTACGCAACTGCGCTGGGCTCAATAAACGAAGGAAGAACATCATGACTATTAAAGCCATCAACGTGCGTAACCAGTTCAAAGGCACCATCAAGGAAATCGTCGAAGGCGACGTGCTGTCGGAAATCGATGTGCAGACTGCATCCGGCATCGTGACGTCCGTGATCACCACCCGCTCGGTCAAAGAGCTGGAGCTGGTGATTGGCAGCGAAGTGATTGCCTTTGTGAAATCCACCGAGGTGTCGATCGCCAAGTTGTGATCGTTCTTGAGGTCGCCATCGGGGGCAAGCCCCCTCCCACATTTGATAGGCGGCGCGGTCAACATGTGGGAGGGGGCTTGCCCCCGATGAGGCCATCCCTGTCACCCAAGAAATCAGCGCTTGGGCAGATAGGCCGGCAAATACAGCCCCACATACGCATCAAACACCCGCATCCCTTCATCCGCCATGCGCGGCGTGATCAGCCCATGCTGATGCACCGAGCGCGCATACACGCGGTCGCTCAGTTCCAACGCCAGGGCAAACACGTCTACATCGCTGGGCAGTGTCGGCACTTCGAAGTGGCGATTGAACACTTCCAGCATCAGGTTTCCCAACTCCAGATCATGCTGGCGATCCGCCTGGGTCACTTCAGTAAGCCCATGTTGGGCCAGGATCAACTGGCGTGCAGCGGCATCCTGGTCGTAGATGGCGAGCATGCGTTGCTCGACAATGCAGGACAGGTCGCGCCAGTGCTTGAGTGAGTCGTGCTCAATTGGCGCCTGGATCGCAGCCCGGAAGGCCGCGTGGACGTCTGCCGTGAGTGCCTCCAGCAAGGCCGGTACGCTGGCGAAGAAGTGATACACCGACGACGGTGGAATCTGCGCACGCTCGGCCACGCTGTAGATCGACAAACCCGCCACGCCTTCGGCGGCCAGCAAAGTGCGGGCGGCGTCGAGGATCGCGTCGATCCGGGCCTGGCTGCGGGCGCGGGGTTTGCGAGGGGCGGCGGGGCGGGTGGTCATGGAGGTCTCCTACAAGGCAGGGGGCATTGTACGCAGAGCCTGAGGATGATCCATACCTAGCGCGAGGGCTTTTATGGTGAGCGGGCTTGCTGTGGTGAGCGGGCTTGCCCCGCGCTGGGCTGCGAAGCGGCCCCAATAAAAACGCCGCATTCTGTCAGGCAGAATGCGGCGTCTGTTTTTAGGGCGGCTTCGCCACCCAGCGCGGGGCAAGCCCGCTCACCACAGCAAGCCTGCCCACCACATTACGGCAGCAACCACTTACACGGTATGCAAGTACCAGTTGTACTCAAGGTCGGAGATGGAGTGTTCGAACTCTTCCAGCTCACTTTCCTTACAGGCGACGAAGATATCGATGTATTTAGGATCGATGTACTTGGCCATCACCTCGCTGTCGTCCAACTCGCGCAATGCATCGCGCAGGTTGTTCGGCAGGCTTTGCTCGTTTTGCTCGTAGCTGTTGCCTTCCACCGGTGCATTAGGCTCGATCTTGTTGGTCAGGCCGTGGTGCACGCCTGCCAGGACCGAAGCCATCAGCAAGTAAGGGTTGGCGTCGGCGCCGGCCACACGGTGTTCGATACGTACGGCATCGGACGAGCCAGTCGGTACGCGGATCGCCACGGTGCGGTTATCCAGGCCCCAGCACGGCGAGTTCGGCACGTAGAACTGTGCGCCGAAACGACGGTAGGAGTTGACGTTGGGGCACAGGAACGCCATTTGGGCGGGCAGGGTCTCGAGCACACCGCCGATCGCGTGACGCAATGCGGCGTTCTGCTCGGGATCCTCGCTGGCAAAGATGTTCCTGCCGTCCTTGTCCAGAATGGAGATGTGTACGTGCAAACCGTTGCCTGCCTGGCCTGGGTAAGGCTTGGCCATGAAGGTGGTGTCCATCTCATGGTCGTAGGCGATGTTCTTGATCAGGCGCTTGAGCAGTACCGCGTAGTCGCAAGCCTTGATCGGGTCGGCCACGTGGTGCAGGTTCACTTCGAACTGCGCCGGGGCACTTTCCTTGACGATGGCGTCGGCCGGGATGCCTTGCTCTTTGGCACCTTCCAGAATGTCCTGGAGGCAGTCGACGTATTCGTCGAGGTCGTCGATCAGGTAGACCTGTGTCGAATGCGGGCGTTTGCCGGAGATCGGCGAGCGGGGCGGTTGTGGGCGGCCGTTCACGTTCTCCTGGTCGATCAGGTAGAACTCAAGTTCGAAGGCAGCGCAGATGGTCAGACCGAGGTCGTCGAATTTGGTTACAACTTGGCGGAGCACTTCGCGCGGATCGGCGAAGAAAGGTTCACCTTCAAGTTCGTGCATGGTCATCAGCAGTTGCGCGGTGGGGCGCTTTTGCCAGGGTTCATTGCACAGGGTATCGGGGATCGGATAACAGATTCGGTCAGCATCACCGATGTCCAGACCCAGGCCGGTGCTTTCCACCGTCGAGCCGTTGATATCCAGGGCAAATAAAGAGGCAGGCAGGTTAATGCCCTTCTCGTAAACCTTGTGGAGGCTGGTGCGTTCGATGCGCTTGCCGCGCACCACACCATTCATATCCGCAATTAGAAGGTCTACGTACAGAACCTCAGGATGATCCTTAAGGAACGCGTTCGCTTCGTTAAGCTGAACGGCACGCGGGGGTACCGACATGATGCAACACCTTTGTTGTTAAAAATATCAATCATTGATCTTTTCTGGTTTCAGTCAACCCGAACGGCATGCCGAAGTCAAGCGAGGCCTTTTTTGCCCTAAAAAAGCGCTGCGATGGCTTTTTTGGGGCTTTTTGGGGCGGTTTTTTGGGTTTGAAGGTCTTGGGACTAGCAGGCTTGAGCGGCCCGTGTTGTATTTTTTACGGGGGTGTTGTGTAAAAAAATGAACAAGGCTAAGCTCGATTCAAACCCATAACAGCAATAATACCGGGGTGCTTCATGTTTCACCTGCCGCCCAACGGCGTCTTGGCCTGCTTCAGCCAGGCTGTGTCATCCGTCCATTCCTCCCGCGTGAATGCCCGCGCACCGGCCAATATTCTTGACGCCCGGGCCAGCCTCTTTTTTGCCTCCTCATTTGCCACCGAACGGCATGCGCCCCGCATGCTGCTCAAGATTGCGCACAACTTTGGCGTGAGGAATGCAACGCAGCAGCAAATGGCAGGTAAGCTCCTACCCTGAATGAAAAAACGACGCGGATGCTGCGTCAACCAACGCCTGGCCTTTAATGGATGCCAGGAAACCCAGCCCAGAGGCATTTATGAGTAACAACCTCGACCAGCTCACCGATTGGTTGAAAGACCACAAGATCACAGAAGTCGAATGCATGATTGGCGACCTCACCGGTATCACCCGGGGCAAGATCTCGCCGACCAACAAGTTCATCGCCGAAAAAGGCATGCGCCTGCCCGAGAGCGTGCTGTTGCAGACCGTGACCGGCGACTATGTCGAAGACGACATCTATTACGAATTGCTCGACCCGGCCGACATCGACATGATCTGCCGCCCTGACCAGAACGCTGTGTACCTGGTGCCCTGGGCCATCGAGCCCACCGCCCAGGTGATCCACGACACCTACGACAAGCAAGGCAACCCGATCGAGCTGTCGCCGCGCAACGTACTCAAGAAAGTCCTCAAGCTCTACGCCGACAGGGGCTGGCAGCCCATCGTGGCGCCGGAGATGGAGTTCTACCTGACCAAGCGCTGCGAAGACCCGGACTTCCCGCTGCAACCGCCGATTGGTCGTTCCGGTCGCCCGGAAACCGGTCGTCAGTCCTTCTCTATAGAAGCGGCCAACGAATTCGACCCGTTGTTCGAAGACGTCTACGACTGGTGCGAACTGCAGGAGCTGGACCTCGACACCCTGATCCACGAAGACGGCACCGCGCAGATGGAAATCAACTTCCGTCACGGCGATGCGCTGTCCCTGGCCGACCAGATCCTGGTGTTCAAGCGCACCATGCGTGAAGCCGCGCTCAAGCACAACGTGGCCGCCACCTTCATGGCCAAGCCCATGACCGGCGAGCCCGGCAGCGCGATGCACCTGCACCAGAGCATCATCGACATCGCCACCGGCAAGAACGTCTTCTCCAATGAAGACGGGACCATGAGCCAGCTGTTCCTCAACCACATTGGCGGCCTGCAGAAATTCATCCCTGAATTGCTGCCGCTGTTTGCCCCCAATGTGAACTCGTTCCGCCGCTTCCTGCCCGACACCTCGGCGCCGGTGAACGTGGAGTGGGGCGAAGAAAACCGCACCGTGGGCTTGCGTGTTCCGGATGCCGGCCCGCAGAACCGCCGTGTGGAAAACCGCCTGCCAGGTGCCGATGCCAACCCGTACCTGGCGATTGCCGCCAGCCTGCTGTGTGGCTACATCGGCATGGTCGAAGGCCACAACCCGAGCGCGCCGGTGGTTGGCCGTGGTTACGAGCGACGCAACCTGCGCCTGCCGTTGACCATCGAAGACGCCCTGGAACGCATGGAAAACAGCAAGACCATCGAGAAATACCTGGGTCAAAAATTCATCACGGGCTACGTCGCGGTCAAGCGGGCCGAGCATGAAAACTTCAAGCGCGTGATCAGTTCGTGGGAGCGGGAATTCCTGCTCTTCGCCGTCTGATGCGCCGGGCGCGCCCTTTAAACGGCGCGCCCTTCACTGAAAAGTCTAGGAGATTGGTATGTCCAGCAACAACCCGCAAACCCGTGAATGGCAAGCCTTGAGCAGTGATCACCACCTGGCGCCGTTCAGCGACTTCAAGCAATTGAAAGAGAAAGGCCCGCGCATCATTACCAAAGCCCACGGCGTTTACCTGTGGGACAGCGAAGGCAACAAGATCCTCGACGGCATGGCCGGCCTGTGGTGCGTGGCGATCGGTTACGGTCGCGATGAACTGGCTGACGCCGCTGCCAAGCAGATGAAAGAACTGCCGTACTACAACCTGTTCTTCCAGACCGCTCACCCCCCGGTGCTGGAACTGGCCAAGGCCATTTCCGACATCGCGCCTGCCGGCATGAACCACGTGTTCTTCACCGGTTCCGGCTCCGAAGGCAACGACACCATGTTGCGCATGGTTCGCCACTACTGGGCGATCAAGGGCCAGCCAAACAAGAAAACCATCATCAGCCGCAAGAATGGTTACCACGGCTCCACCGTGGCCGGCGCCAGCCTGGGCGGCATGACGTATATGCATGAGCAGGGCGACTTGCCGATCCCTGGCATCACCCACATCGCCCAGCCTTACTGGTTTGGCGAAGGCGGCGACATGAGCCCCGAAGAATTCGGCGTGTGGGCTGCCAACCAGTTGGAAGAAAAGATTCTGGAGCTGGGCGTGGACAACGTCGGTGCCTTTATTGCCGAGCCGATCCAGGGTGCCGGCGGCGTGATCGTTCCGCCTGCCACCTACTGGCCGCGCATCAAGGAAATTCTCGCCAAGTACGACATCCTGTTTATCGCTGACGAAGTAATCTGCGGTTTCGGTCGCACCGGTGAGTGGTTCGGTAGCGACTTCTACGACCTCAAACCGCACATGATGACCATCGCCAAGGGGCTGACCTCGGGCTACATCCCCATGGGCGGCCTGATCGTGCGCGATGAAGTGGTGGACGTCCTTAACGAAGGCGGTGATTTCAACCACGGCTTCACCTACTCCGGTCACCCGGTGGCGGCGGCAGTGGCGCTGGAAAACATCCGCATCATGCGCGATGAAAAAATCGTTAACCGGGTCCACGACGAAACGGCACCGTATTTGCAGAAACGTCTGAGGGAATTGGCGGATCATCCGCTGGTGGGCGAAGTGCGCGGTGTGGGTATGCTCGGTGCCATCGAACTGGTGCAGGACAAAGCCACCCGCAAGCGTTACGAAGGCAAGGGTGTCGGCATGATCTGCCGCACGTTCTGCTTCGAAAATGGCCTGATCATGCGCGCCGTGGGCGACACCATGATCATTTCGCCACCGCTGGTGATCAGCAAGGCAGAAATCGACGAGCTGGTCACTAAGGCTCGCCAGTGCCTGGACCTGACTTTGGCGGCATTGCAGGGCTAAGTGCTAGGCTCAGAACGCAGCGCCTTCGGGCGCTGCGTCTGAGTGGTTATAAAAATGGGGGCATTGGTTGAAAGCCGGCCCTCGAACTTGCCAGACTGTCGCCCTGTTTTGTTGCCCTTTGGCTGGGCCTCGAAACATATGAAGCTTGTGGCCCAAAAAAGAAAAAATTGGAGCATCACCAAATGAAGGCATTAGGTTTGAAGAACGCTGGCAAGACCCTCCTCGCCTTGTCCCTGATGGGCGCAATGGCGGGCGCGGCCCAGGCCGACGATAAAGTGCTGCACGTCTACAACTGGTCCGACTACATTGCACCGGACACCATCGCCAACTTTGAAAAAGAGTCTGGCATCAAGGTGGTGTACGACGTTTTCGATAGCAACGAAACCCTGGAAGCCAAGTTGCTGGCAGGCAAGTCCGGTTACGACATCGTCGTACCGTCGAACAACTTCCTCGCCAAGCAGATCAAGGCCGGTGTCTACCAGGAGCTGGACAAGTCCAAGCTATCCAACTACGACAACCTGAACAAATCCCTGCTTAAAGCCGTGTCGGTCAGCGACCCGGACAACAAGCACGCCTTCCCGTACATGTGGGGCTCCATCGGCATCGGCTACAACCCGGAGAAGGTCAAGGCCGCGCTGGGCGTGGACAAGATCGATTCGTGGGACGTGCTGCTCAAGCCAGAGAACATCGCCAAGCTGAAAAGCTGCGGCGTGAGCTTCCTCGATTCGCCAACCGAAATGCTGCCGGTGGCGCTGCATTACCTGGGCCTGCCGACCGACACCCAGAAGAAGGCCGACCTCAAGCAGGCTGAAGACCTGTTCCTGAAAATCCGTCCTTCGATCGGCTACTTCCACTCGTCCAAATACATCTCCGACCTGGCCAACGGCAACATCTGCGTGGCCGTGGGTTACTCGGGTGACATCGAACAGGCCAAGTCCCGCGCGGCTGAAGCCGGTGGCAAGGTCAAGGTGGCCTACGATATTCCGAAAGAAGGCGCTGGCAGCTTCTTTGACATGGTCGCCATCCCTAAAGATGCCGAGAACGTCGACGCCGCCTACAAGTTCATGAACTACCTGCTCAAACCGGAAGTCATGGCTGAAATCACCAACAGCGTTCACTTCCCGAACGGTAACGAGAAGGCTACCGCACTGGTCGACAAAGAAATCACCAGCGACCCGGGCATCTACCCGCCAGCGGACGTGCAGGCCAAGCTCTACGCCATTGCTGACCTGCCGGCTGCGACCCAGCGTGAAATGACACGCAGCTGGACCAAGATCAAGTCGGGTAAGTAAGCCCTGAAACCGGTGGAGGGGCAGTTTGACTGCCCCTCTCACAAATTAAATAACAGAAAGTTTTGCCGGATCGGTTTATCGAGGGTAAGTTGCGCGCCGGTTTTGTTGCCGGGCAACAACTTTGGGCCCAACTATTTAAGAGGACCTCCACTTGCCAATTTCTTTATTTCGCAAAGCCATGCTGGTGGGTGCAGGTATCACGCTGACGTTGAGCGTGCAGGCCGCACCGACGGTGCATATTTATAACTGGTCGGATTACATCGGCACCGACACCCTGGCCAACTTCGAAAAGGCCAGCGGCATCAAGCCCGTGTATGACGTGTTTGACTCCAACGAAACCCTGGAAGGCAAGCTGCTGGCCGGGCGTACCGGTTACGATGTGGTGGTGCCGTCCAACCACTTCCTGGGCAAACAGATCAAAGCCGGGGCGTTCCAGAAGCTCGACAAGTCATTGCTGACGAATTACGCCAACCTTGACCCGGCGCTGCTCAAGCGCCTGGAAAAGAACGACCCGGGCAACCAGTACGCCGTGCCGTACCTGTGGGGCACCAATGGCATTGGTTACAACGTCGATAAAGTGAAGGAAGTGCTGGGCGTCGACCATATCGACTCCTGGGCGGTGCTGTTCGAGCCTGAGAACATGAAGAAGCTGGCGACGTGCGGCGTGTCGTTCATGGACTCGGCGGATGAAATGTTGCCGGCAGTGCTCAACTACATGGGCCTGAACCCCAACAGTACGAACCCGGATGACTACAAGAAGGCCGAAGAGAAGCTGCTGAAAGTGCGGCCGTACGTGACCTACTTCCATTCTTCCAAATACATCTCGGACCTGGCCAACGGCAACATCTGTGTGGCGGCGGGTTTCTCCGGTGATGTGTTCCAGGCCAAGGCCCGTGCGGCCGAGGCTGGCAAGGGCGTGAACATCGCCTACGCGATTCCGAAAGAAGGCGGCAACCTGTGGTTCGACGTGCTGGCCATCCCCAAGGATGCCGCCAACGTCAAAGAGGCCCATGCCTTCATCAACTATTTGCTGCAACCTGAGGTGATCGCCCAGGTCAGTGATTACGTCGGTTACGCCAACCCTAACCCTGGGGCGGACAAACTGATGGAGCAATCGATACGCACGGACGAAGCGGTTTACCCACCGCAGGCGGTACTCGACAGGACCTTTGTCAACTTCGAGCTACCCCCGAAAGTGCAACGTTTGATGACCCGTAGCTGGACCAAGGTCAAGACGGGCAAATAAAGCTTTAAAGCTCAAACTATCCTGGGTTCGCCTGCATCGGGCGAACAGCAATTTTGTTGGGAGTTTCGTAAATGGCAGTTGCCTCCGGCGCCTATAAGAAAGCCCTCGAAGGGGACCAGACACCGAAGAAGGTGCTGGTCAAAATCGACCGGGTCACGAAGAAGTTCGACGAGACGATTGCCGTGGACGATGTGTCCCTGGAAATCAAGAAAGGCGAGATCTTCGCCCTGCTCGGCGGTTCGGGTTCGGGCAAGTCCACCTTGCTGCGCATGCTCGCAGGTTTCGAGCGCCCGACTGAAGGGCGCATCTACCTCGACGGCGAAGACATCACTGACATGCCGCCCTACGAGCGGCCGATCAACATGATGTTCCAGTCCTACGCTTTGTTCCCACACATGACCGTGGCGCAGAACATCGCGTTCGGCCTGCAACAGGACAAGATCCCGAAGGCCGAGATCGACGCCCGTGTGGCCGAGATGCTCAAGCTGGTGCAGATGAGCCAGTACGCCAAGCGCAAACCGCACCAGTTATCCGGTGGCCAGCGTCAGCGTGTGGCCCTGGCCCGTTCCCTGGCCAAGCGCCCGAAACTGCTGCTGCTCGATGAGCCTATGGGCGCCCTCGACAAGAAACTGCGTTCGCAGATGCAGCTGGAACTGGTGGAAATCATCGAGCGCGTCGGCGTGACCTGCGTGATGGTGACCCACGACCAGGAAGAGGCCATGACCATGGCCGAGCGCATCGCGATCATGCACCTGGGCTGGATCGCCCAGATCGGCAGCCCGATCGACATCTACGAAACGCCTACCAGCCGCCTGGTGTGCGAGTTCATCGGCAACGTCAACATCTTCGACACCCAGGTGGTAGACGATGCCGAAGGCCATGCGGTGCTCAAGTGCGCTGACCTGGACCGCGACATCTACGTGGGTTACGGCATCGCCACGTCGGTGGAAGACAAGTCGGTGACCTACGCGATTCGCCCGGAAAAACTGCTGGTTACCACCGAAATGCCGACCTGCGAGCACAACTGGTCCAGCGGCAAGGTGCACGACATCGCCTACCTGGGCGGCCACTCGGTGTTCTACGTGGAGCTGCCGAGCGGCAAGCTGGTGCAGTCCTTCGTGGCCAACGCCGAGCGCCGTGGCCAGCGGCCAACCTGGGGTGACCAGGTTTACGTGTGGTGGGAAGACGACAGCGGCGTGGTACTTCGCTCATGAACATGAAGAAGCTCAAGCGCCGCCTGCAACGAATAACGCCCAGTGGCCGTCATGCGGTCATTGGCATTCCCTTCCTGTGGCTGTTCCTGTTCTTCATGCTGCCGTTCTTCATCGTCCTGAAGATCAGTTTTGCCGAAGCCGACGTTGCGATCCCGCCGTACACCGAGATCTACACCTTCGTTGAGCAGAAACTGCAGTTGGTGCTCAACCTGGGCAACTACGCGATGCTCGGCGACGACGAGTTGTACATCGCCGCGTACCTGGGCTCGCTGAAAATGGCGTTCTTCAGCACGCTGCTGTGCCTGCTGATCGGCTATCCGATGGCCTACGCCATTGCCAGTGCGCGCAAAGAGATGCAGACCGTGCTGGTGCTGCTGATCATGATGCCGACCTGGACCGCGATTCTGATCCGCGTCTATGCGTGGATGGGCATCCTCAGCAATAACGGCTTGCTCAATGGCTTCCTGATGTCCATCGGGCTGATCAACGAGCCGCTGCAGATCCTCAACACCAACATTGCGGTGTATATCGGCGTGGTCTATTCGTACTTGCCGTTCATGATCCTGCCGTTGTACGCCAACCTGGTGAAACACGACCAGAGCCTGCTGGAAGCCGCATCCGACCTGGGGTCGAGCACCTTCAACAGTTTCTGGAAGATCACCGTGCCGCTGTCCAAGAACGGCATCATCGCGGGGTGCATGCTGGTGTTCATTCCGGTGGTGGGTGAGTTTGTGATCCCGGAACTGCTGGGCGGCCCGGAAACCCTGATGATCGGTAAAGTGTTGTGGCAAGAATTCTTCAACAACCGTGACTGGCCGGTGGCGTCTGCCCTGGCGGTGGTGATGCTGGCGATCCTGATCGTGCCGATTATCCTGTTCAACCGCAGCCAAGCCAAAGAGATGGAGGGCAAGATATGAAGCGCTTCAGATTCTCCAGCTTTATGCTGGTGGCGGGGTTGTTGTTCATCTACCTGCCGATGCTGATCCTGGTCATCTACTCGTTCAACGAATCCAAGCTGGTGACAGTGTGGGGGGGGTGGTCGATCAAGTGGTACGTGGGCCTGCTGGACAACACCCAGTTGATGGGCTCGGTGGCGCGCTCCCTGGAAATCGCCTGCTACACGGCGGTGGCCGCGGTGGCGCTGGGTACGCTCGCGGCCTTCGTGCTGACGCGCATCAGCCAGTTCAAGGGCCGCACGTTGTTCGGTGGCCTGGTGACTGCGCCGTTGGTCATGCCCGAAGTGATCACCGGTCTTTCGCTGTTGCTGCTGTTTGTGGCCATGGCGCAAATGATCGGCTGGCCACAGGAGCGTGGCATCGTCACCATCTGGATCGCCCACACCACGTTCTGTGCGGCGTATGTGGCGGTGGTGGTGTCAGCGCGACTGCGTGAGCTGGACTTGTCGATCGAAGAAGCGGCGATGGACCTGGGCGCACGGCCGTGGAAGGTGTTCTTCCTGATCACCATCCCGATGATCGCGCCGTCGTTGGCGGCGGGCGGCATGATGTCGTTCGCACTGTCGCTGGATGACCTGGTATTGGCCAGCTTCGTGTCGGGGCCGGGTTCGACCACCTTGCCGATGGAAGTGTTCTCGGCAGTGCGCCTTGGGGTTAAACCCGAGATCAACGCCGTGGCCAGCCTGATCCTGTTGGCGGTGTCGCTGGTGACCTTCCTGGTGTGGTTCTTCAGCCGTCGTGCCGAAGAGCACCGCAAGAAAGCCATCCAGCAAGCCATTGAAGAAGCCGCCGCCGATGGCTGGCAGCAGCCGGACAAGCGTCGGGCACCTGCACCGGTCTGATTGGGTTTACCTGAACAAACCGGATCAAAATGTGGGAGCGGGCTTGCTCGCGAATGCTGAGTGTCAGTCACCAGATGTCTCGACTGGTCCACCGCATTCGCGAGCAAGCCCGCTCCCACATTGGATTGCATTTCAGGTCGATTAGGCAGTCCACGGCGATTGGCGGATGACCTCCACAAAATTCATCGGCTTGAATCCCGGCTCCTGATCCACCAGCACATCCGTCTTCACGTTGCCAAACGTGGTCTGCGGACGATGGCGCAAGCCGTCGGCAAACGCGCAAATGATGCACTCCTTGAACCCTTCACCGCGTGGATGCGCATGCACCACAGCTTCGCGCTGCACGGTGCTGAACGCGGCGTAGTCGATGCCCAGCACGTCCATCTCTACACCGGCGGTTACCAGTGCCACGGTCGGGCGCAAATGCTGCGGTACACCCGGCGTGGTGTGCAGGGCGATGGACAGCCACACCTGTTCGATATCGTCATCGGTCAGCCCATAGGGCTTGAGGAACGCGGCTGCCGCGTTGGCGCCGTCGACTTCAAAGCGCTCGTTGTCACTGCGATGACCTTCCACCAGGCCCAGGTCGTGGAACATCGCGCCGACGTAGAGCAGTTCCGGGTTATAGGCGAGTTGCTTGCGTTCACCGCTCAACGCACCGAACAGGAACACCCGGCGGGAATGGTGGTAGAGCAGGTCGGATTCGACGTCGCGGATATATTCGGTGGTGGCCTTGGCCAGTGCGCTGTCCGGGATCTGGATGCCGGCGATGGTGGTGCTCATGGTCGTTCTCCTCTGGAAAGATTCCAGTCTGGTCTTGTGCCAGCGAAGGGGCCATTGCGGCGAGGGAGCAATCCCGGCCAATGTGGTTGTACATCGTGCCAAAGGTGTACTCGGTCAAATGTGGGAGCTGGCTTGCCTGCGATAGCATCGACTCGGTATACCTGAATGATCGAGGTGTCTGCATCGCAGGCAAGCCAGCTCCCACAGGGGTTCTGTGTTTATCCAGTTAGAGAAGGTGTGCCTGCTCATGAGCAAAACCGTCGCCATCCTGATCTTCCCCGGCGTCCAGTCACTGGACGTGACCGGCCCCATGGACGTGTTCTGCGAAGCCAACCGTTTTCTACCGCCGCAAGACCATTACCAATTGGACGTGATCGGCTACGGCCACGGCAACATGGCCGCTTCCAACGGCCTCTCACTGCAGGCCCACCATCACTACAGCGAAGCCCTGCGAGCCTACGACCTGCTGCTGGTCGCCGGCGGCCCGCAGTTGCCCTTCGAAGACTTCGGCGCCGAGTTTGATGACTGGCTGCGCGGCGCTACCGCCCGTGCGCAACGTTTCGGCTCGATCTGCAACGGCGCCTTCATGCTGGCACGCGCCGGGCTGTTGGATGGCAAAACCGTGACCACCCACTGGAATGACGCGGCGGATCTGGCGCGCCTGTGCCCCACAGCCCAGGTCGAAGCCGACCGCCTCTACGTGCAGGACGGCAATCTCTACACCTCGGCCGGGGTTACGGCAGGCATCGATCTGTCGCTGTATTTGCTGGCCCAGGATCACGGCCCGGAAGTCGCGTTGAGCGTGGCCAAGCGCCTGGTGGTGTTCACCCAGCGCTCGGGCGGGCAGTCACAGTTCAGTCCGTTCCTCACACCCCACGCCGAAACCACCTCGGCGGTGGCGCTGGTGCAACTGTACGTGTTGGCGAACCTGACAGGGGATTTGACCATTGCCGACCTGGCCAAGGCGGCCAATATGAGCGCGCGTAATTTCTCCCGGGTGTTTGCCCGAGAGGCGCGGATCACGCCAGCGGAATTTGTCGAACGGGCGCGGGTAGACGCGGCACGGGTCATGCTCGAAAGCAGCCCCGCGCCGCTCAAGACCGTTGCCTACCAATGCGGCTTTCGCGACGCCCAGCACATGCGCAGTGTGTTTAACCGCCGGCTGGGCGTGACGCCGCAACAGTTCCGGCTTAACTTTGCGGCGCCGGTTTGAGGGTGTCGTAGGCTTCCAGTGCGCGCAACGAGTAGATGTACGCCGCACCCGCATTCAGCGAGATCGCGGTGGCCAGGGTTGCGGCGACTTCTTCGCGAGTGGCGCCGGCCTTGATCGCCGCGTCGGCATGCACGCCGATGCAGCCGTCGCAGCGCGTGGTGATGGCCACGGCGATGGAGATCAGTTCACGGGTCTTGGCGTCGAGCACGTTGTTTTCTTCGGCGGCCTCGCCCAGCGCCATGTAGGCTTTGACCATCTTCGGGTTGCTCTTGCCCAGTGTGCCAAAGGCTTTCTTTACGGTAGGCAGCAAGTCGGACCAGTTATTGAACATTGCGGTAACTCCTGAACAGGTGTGGGTGGTGTGGAGCCAGTCTCTTCCGTTCAGAGTTAGCGGTATTGTTCAATCCGCTCATCTTTTTGACCGATGCTCGCAAATGAATTCGATCGACACGCTTATCGCGCTGGCCAACCTGCGCGGCAGTCTAGATCTACGTTGCCAATTCCAGGGGGAGTGGGCCCTGGGTCATTCACCGGAAAGCCTCGGCGTGGCGCCTTACCACATCGTGCTCAGCGGCACCTGTCGTGCCGAGTTGTCCGGCGGGCAGCAGGTGACGCTGGAGGAGGGCGATATCCTGCTGATGCCCGGCGGTGCCACCCATTTGCTGCGCAGCCAGGGTGCGCGGATTCGGCCGATGCAACCGCAAGTGGTCAGCGGTGGCCTGCTCCCGGTGCATCGCCTGGGCGGCGACCGACCAGACCTGGACATGCTCTGTGGCAGTTTCCACTACAACCGCCAGTCATTGCTGCTCGGCGCGTTGCCGGAGTACCTGGTGGTGTCCAGCCGCGAGTGGCAGGGCGACGGCCAACTGGCGGCGTTGATCGCGTTATTGCGCAGTGAAGCGGACGGCCAGCAATTGGGTGCGCGCTCCTTTATCGATGCGTTGTCGTCGGCGCTGTTCACCCTGATCCTGCGTACTTGGCTGGCCCGTCAGACACCCGTGGCCGGCACCTTCGCGTTGCTCGCTGACAAGCGCTTGAGCAAAGCCTGGCAGGCGATGCTGGCCGATCCGGGGCATGAGTGGACCATCGACAGCCTGGCGGCTGCCGCGACGATGTCACGCGCCACCTTCATGCGTGCGTTCGTGAAAGTGGCGGGCGTATCGCCGTGGGTGCTGCTGACCCAGTTGCGCATGGAGTTGGCCTTCAACCTGTTGCGCCAGTCGCACCTGAGCCTGCTGGATATCGCCGCCCAGGTGGGTTACCAGTCCCAGGCGGCGTTCAGCAAGAAATTCAAGGAGACCTATGGCGAGGCGCCGGGGCGCCTGCGTTCATCGGGCGGGTAGCAGCTTGAGAGTGCCACGGGTGTTGGCGGTGACTTCCTCGTCGGTGAAATGCGCCTGCTCATAGCCGCCTTCGATGTAGGTTTCTGCCTGGTCGCCATAGTGCTTGTCGAACGGCACACCGCTTTGGCCGACCGGGTTGATGGTCAGCGCGTGGGCCGCGTCGGCGAAGTCGATCAGGCGGCGAGTCGAAGGCCCGTAGGTGACGGGCCACGGTGCCGGGCCGATGTTGGCTGACTGGTTGTTCGGCACTTCGTGGGTGCCCGGCGCCGGGAACGGGCCGACATTGACGATCAGGTCCAAGGGTTTCTGCGAGCCCAGCGGATGGCCGTGGGTCAGGGTATGGGCCTTGCCCCACTGCCATTGGCTAGGATCATCGCCAAAGGTGGCCTTGAGGTGCGTTAGGCTGTTGTCCCAGGCGAGCTTGACGGTGTCGGCGCGCTTGCCGTCCCACCACGGTGAATCCGGCGCGGCGGCCAGGCGTGGCAAGGCAGCGTCGATCACGCGGGTGCCGAGCAGGGTCTTGAACATTCCGTCACCCAGTTTCGGGTGGAAGGCGGCGTCGGCCAGGTTGAACAGGAACTGGTTGAACAGCGTGGCGCTGGTCGAGTCCAGCGGGTAGTCACCTTTCCAGCTTGCAAGCTGCTCCACCAGTTTCAACTGCGCCGGATCCTTGACCACCTCACGCAGCACCGGCAACAGCGGCGCCAACAGGCGTGGGCCAAAGGCGGTGGTGGTGCCGAGCTGCAAGGCCTGGCTGTTGTTCACATCCCACTTCACGCTCTTGTCGCTCAACTGCGCGTTCAACTGTTGGCCGCGATCGGCCAGGTTGTAGTAACCGGGAATCTCCATGCCAGTCGGCGAGACCGGCTGGGCATTGGCCGATACCACGTAACCGCGCCCCGGATTTTCTTCCTGGGGGTTGGCGCTGAAAGGGTAGAAGCCCAGCTTGTCGGCCTGGGCGGTGCTGCCGTCAAGGATAAACCCGGCGTTGACCCCGGCCGGGCGGATCGGCAACTGCGCCGCCGCCCACCAGCCGATATCGCCCTTGGCGTTGGCCCACACAATGTTCAGCCCCGGCGCCGACACCTTGGCCGCCGCCGCACGGGCCTTCAACAGCGTGTCGGCACGGTTGAGCTGGTAGAAGCCCTCAAGGATCGGGTTCTGGGTATCGAGGAACGCCCACCACATGGCAATCGGCGTCTTGCCGGCGTTTTCGCCCAGCACGTCATTGATGATCGGGCCGTGGGGGGATTGACGCAGGGTCAACGTCACCGGCGCCTGGCCTTTCACGGCGATTTGCTGCTCGGCGCTGCTCATGTCGACCCATTGGTCGTGGTACCAGACCTGGTTGGGGTTGTCCGGGTTGACCTTCTCGGCGATGAGGTCGAGGTCATCGTTCTGGAACATGGTCAGGCTCCAGCCGAAGTCCAGGTTGTGCCCCAGGAACGCCACCGGCACCAGTGCGTTGTGGTAGCCATATAGCTCGAACCCCGGCGCAGACAGCTGCGCCTCGTACCACACCGACGGCACCGAAAAACGGATATGCGGGTCACCGGCCAGCAACGGTTTGCCGCTCTTGGTGCGGTTGCCGCTGATGGCCCAGGCGTTGCTGCCTTCGAACTGCGGCAGGCCGTTGTCGGCCAGGGCCTGTTCGCTCAGGGAGGCGATGGCACCGAGGGCCTGCCAATCGCTGGTGGCGAGGTTGAGGGCGCCCTTGGGCTGCCAGTCCAGGTCGAAGACTTTCAGGTAGTCACTGCCCAGTTGGTCGCGGATGTACGTCAGCACAGGCTCGGTACGAAACGCGGCGGCAAAGCTGTAGGCCATGTACCCGGCGACGCTGATGGTGTCCTCGGCGGTAAACGGTCGTTTAGGGATGCCCAGCACGTCGAACTCCATCGGGCTGGCGTGGCTGTCCTGATACTGGTTGATCCCGTCCAGATAGGCTTGCAGGGCCTTCCAGTGCGCTGACTCGTGGTCGAGTTGCGCGACATAGGTGGCCGCGCGGTCGCGAATGCGCAGGCTGCGGAACAACTTGTCGGTCTCCAGCACCTTGGGCCCGAGCACCTCGGCCAGCTCGCCCCGGGCCAGGCGCCGCATGATCTCCATCTGGAACAGCCGGTCCTGGGCGTGCACGTAGCCCAGGGCGCGGTAAAGATCGGTTTCGTTCTCGGCTTGGATGTGTGGCACGCCACGGTCGTCGTAACGCACGGTGACCGAGCCTTGCAGGTTGGCCAGTGTTGCCGTGCCCTGGCGGGTGGGCTGCTTGCTGTACAGGTACCAACCGGCGCCGAGGGCGACCAGCACGACAAGAACCGCGAGAACCCGCAAGACGCGCTTCATGAACATTCCTTACCAAGAGTGGGGTGGCGAGTTACGAGCCTTTTGGCCACGAACAATAGCAGCCCACCGCCAGGGTGTGCGTGGCATTTACCTCGCGTCCTGTTTCAAGGGCCTTCAAGATCGGCTCAATAAAACTGTTGCTGGAATTACACGTGAGGCCTTCGCTGTAGGGCCCGAAGTACGCGAGCTTGCCGCTGCGATCCCAGATACCCACGGCCGGGCTGGCCGGCACCTGCTCCGCGCCGGGCAGGGCGGTGAGGGTCTTCATGCTGCGCAGGTTGTCGGGCAGTTGGCCGTGGCTGCCGGGCTTTTGCAGCGCGTAGAACTCAACGCCTTGGGGCGCGTACTGCTCGATCAGCTCGCCCAGGTGCTGCTGGTTGCCGACGTTGCACGGGCAAGCCGGGTCCCAGAAGTGCACCAGGCGAATCGGGCCGGGGCCGGCAAGGTCGGCGGGTAGCTTCAACGGGTCGCCGGAAAACACCGCCGTGTGTTCGCTGAAGGCGCGCAGGTAGCGGCCCTGGAACCAGTCATACGCCGCCCACAGCACGCCGGTGCAGATAACCAGGATCAGGCTGGCGAACAAGGCGGTGCGGTAGGGCTGTCGCATTCAGTTGTATCCTCGAAGGTCGCGTAGCTTGCCATGCTTGTCCTGACAGATGAATATCGCAGCTCGATATTCATCTTTGCCGCAAGTCTGGAAGCCTTTATGCCTGTTACCTTTGACCCTGATCATCTGCGCGAAAGCTTGCGGCCCCTGGTGGATGCGCAACCGCTTTCAGCCGAGGCGCGGGTCTACCAGCGTTTTTACGGTCTGGACCAGGCCGTGAGCCGTCTGGGGCGTTTCGAGGTGGAGGATTTTGAGGTGGTGGCGCAGGTGTGGTGGCCGCCCACGCCGGTGGCGACGATGTTCATGTTCCACGGTTTCTACGACCACATGGGGCTGTACCGCCATGTGGTGAAGTGGGCGCTGGAGCAGGGTTTCGTGGTGATCGCCTGCGATTTACCGGGGCACGGCCTGTCCAGTGGCGTGCGTGCCAGCATCGATGATTTTGCGGTGTATCAACAGGTGGTGAATGCGCTGTTCACCCAGGCGCAAGCGCTGCAACTGCCGCAACCCTGGCACCTGTTCGGGCAAAGCACCGGCGGCGCAGTGGTGGTGGATCACCTGCTCAACCATGGCGCCGACAGCCCGGCTCAGGGCAAGACTTTCCTACTGTCACCCCTGGTGCGGCCGCGTGCCTGGGGGTGGTCGCAGGTCAGTTACTACTTGTTGCGTTCTTTCGTCAAAGGCATTGCGCGGCGATTCAGCGAGAATACCCACGATCCGGCATTCAAGCCGTTCCTGGAAGCCGACCCGCTGCAGCCGCGCCAACTGCCGACCGCCTGGGTCGGCGCCTTGGCGCGCTGGATCAAACGCATCGAAGCCGCACCGCGCAGCGCCCGGCGACCGGTGATCGTTCAAGGTGAGGAAGATATGACGGTGGACTGGCAGCACAACCTGCAGGTGTTGCGCGGCAAGTTCGACCAGCCCGAGGTGTTGATGCTGCCGCGTGGCAGGCATCACCTGGCCAATGAGATTCCGGAGATTCGTGAGCAGTACTTCCGGTATCTCACTGACCACCTGCGGTAACACTATCCAAATGTGGGAGGGGGCTTGCCCCCGATAGCGGTGGTTCAGCAAACAATAGATGTCTGACAAATCGCCATCGGGGGCAAGCCCCCTCCCACATTTTTTACTGCGTGAGGCTTGAGGTGCTCTGACCGACTGCAAGTCCGGCGCGAATGGCCGCAAGGGCCGCCTGGTAATACGCCTTGCCCTCCGGCGACTCGGCAAACGTCGCGAATTCTTCCAGCTCCGGGTCGGACAAATCCCGATAGACGTACAGCAGCGTGTTGTTCAGATCCTTGTCGATCTGCTGCATCAACCGCTCACGCTGGCCGTTCAACATGCCTTGGGCCTGCCCGCCGCCCAACAGGCCGGGAATCATCTGGCTCAGACTATCGGCCGCCACACCAGCAATCGCCAGGCTGACTTCCGCGCCCGCTTCACGGGCCGGCAGGGCCTGGGCCAGGTGGCCGATGATCAGGCTGCGAGTCGCGTCGGCTTCGATTTTCGGCAGGCCTTGGGCGTTTTTCGCCAATTGATCACGGCGCGTGGCGAGCAACTCGGCGGCGACAATCTTGCGGCCCAGGGGCGATTGGAAAAACGCCAGGGCCGGCTTAGGGTCCGCCAGGTTTTTGCGCAACTGTGCTTCGGCACGCTGGTCCACCGCCTGGGCGGCGAAGCGCTTATTGCTGTTGTCCACCAGCGCCTGGTACACCGCCGGCGGCAGGCTGTTGCGGTAGCGCTGCTGGGCGGCACTGAGGGCGTCATTGAAATGCGCACGTTGTTCGGCCCAGCCGGCGACCTTGTACAACTGGTCATGGCCGTCTGCCCAGGCGGGCAAAACGCAGAACATCAGCAAGGAAAAAAACAAACGACGCATATGGACTCCTGTCAGTCGGCCACTATTGTCCGTGTCGGGCGTAGGATTTGTCGAGAAGTCCTATCAGTCACCTGACTAAAGTGCAGTCAGACGCTCGGTGGCTCTGTCGGATTCACAGGCGTATGGATACTATGCGCGCCATGCAAATACCCCTCGATCACCCCTTGCTGCAATGTATTGTCGACGACCTGGCCGAAAAGGGCTGGTCCCGGCAGGACGGCTTCCTGCCCCAGGCTCTGACCCTGGAACTGGCGGCTGAGTGCCGTAAACGTGCGGCCGAGGGTGAACTGGCCCCAGCGGCGGTAGGGCGTGGCCCGGCCCAGGAGATTCGCGAAGGCATTCGCGGTGACCATATCCAGTGGCTGGAAGAGGGCGATGCGGCGGTCTGCGACACCTATATGGCGTTGATGGACAGCCTGCGCCTGGCGATGAACCGCAGCCTGTTCCTGGGCCTGGAAGACTTCGAAAGCCACTTTGCGATGTACCCGCCGGGGGCGTTCTACCTCAAGCATCTGGACCGTTTCCGCGACGACGACCGCCGCATGGTCTCGGCAGTGATCTACTTGAACGATGCCTGGCTGCCCGAGCATGGCGGCCAGTTGCGCATGTACCTCAAGGACGGCGTCGAATACGATGTGGTGCCCACCGGCGGTTGCCTAGTGGTGTTCCTGTCGGGCGAAGTGCCCCACGAAGTCCTGCCCGCCACGCGCGAACGCCTGTCCCTCACCGGTTGGTTTCGCCGGCGGGGTAACGAGCCGTTCTGAGTATGCAAAAGATTCTGATCAGCCGCTGCCTGCTGGGGCACAAGGTGCGCTACGACGGTGGGGCCAGCGGGCCGTTCGACCAACTGGCGGTGTGGCAGGCCGAAGGGCGTGTGGTTGCCATCTGCCCGGAAGTGTCGGGTGGTTTGCCGACGCCTCGCCCCGCTGCCGAAATTCCAGGCGGGCAAGGCGTGGATGTCTGGGAGGGCCGCGCCCAGGTACTCACAGCCGAGGGCGAAGATTTCAGCGCGGCGTTCCTTGAGGGTGCGCGCCAGGCCCTGGCGCTGGTGCAGCGCCATAACATCCGCATCGCCGTGCTCAAGGCCAATAGCCCGTCGTGCGGCAATCTGCTGACTTACGACGGCACCTTCAGTGGCGTGAAGGTGAGTGGCGAAGGTGTGACGGCTGCGCTGCTCAAGCAGCATGGGGTGTTGGTGTTCAGTGAGCTAGAACTGGCACAAGCCGCGCAGGCATTGCAGGCCGGCGGTTATTGAGTCTGGGCCGCCGGACGGTTGGGGTAATCTACAAGCCACTTCTGCAACAGCTCCCTGAATCGATCGTCGGATTTGAGTCGTTGCAGTGCGTTGTTCAGGCTTGACTTGAATGCCGGGTTGCCCTTCTGGAACGGCATCGCATAAAGGGTCGACGGGCCTGTCATGCGCCCACGGGATTCGCCGTAAGGCTCACTGAAATCGAACCGATCCTGCAATTCGGGAGTCACAGCGATATAGTTCATCGCTACGTCGTACTTGCCGCTTTCCACTCCTGGCAGCAGGTCAGTCGCATCGATGGTGATGAACGATGCGCGCACGTCCATCTCCTTGGCCAGTTGCTCGCCGAGTTCTACTTCCAAACCGGTGAGTTTGTTTCCTTCCTTGAAACTGTATGGCGGGTTGTCGGCCACGAGTGCAATGCGCAGTTCGCCTCGATCAAATACATCATCGAGCAGTTCGGCATGCGCCAAGGGACTTAGAAGGGGAAGCAGCAGTAACAGGCCAGGCGAAAAGCGCATGGTCACTCCTAGAGATTTTTAATGTGCGAGGCGCCGTTCAGCATCGCTTTGCTATGGTGTTGAGTGCCTTGGACAGCAATTTGTCGCGAAGTTGTCATAACCCTACAGATTTCATAGAAAAACTGGAGAAGCGAATGAACGCCTTTTTGTCCCGTGCCACCCTGGCCTCCCTGATGCTGGGTGCTTCGATGTTGGCCACTGCTGCGGACGGTATCCCGCGCAGCGCTCCACCTGCAGATGCCAAAGTATTTATCGTCTCGCCAAAAGACGGCGCCACGGTCGATAAAACCTTCACCGTGAAGTTCGGCATGGAAGGCTTGAAGCTGGCCCCGGCCACCAGCCAGGACCCAGGCACCGGTCACCACCATCTGCTGATCGACCAGAAAGAGCTGCCTGACGCCAGCGTGCCGATCCCGGCCACAGACACGGTGATCCACTACGGCAAGGCCCAGACCGAAGCCGAACTGACCCTCACCCCAGGCAAGCACACCCTGCAACTGGTGGCCGGGGACAAACTGCACATGCAGTTCAACCCGACTGTAGCCTCTAAAGTGATCACGGTTAACGTCAAATAAGATTTGTTCAGATGCAAAAAAGGGAGCCCCGAGGGGCTCCCTTTTTCATGTTGCGGCGAAACCTTAGAACAACACGCGGCTACGAATCGTACCGTTGATGTGCTGCAGCTTCTCTTGCGCCAGGTCCGAGTACTCGGCGTCGACGTCGATCACCACGTAGCCGACCTTCTCGTTGGTCTGCAGGAACTGACCGGAGATGTTGATGCCGTTTTCCGCGAAGACCTTGTTGATCTCCATCATCACGCCAGGGATGTTCTGGTGGATGTGCAGCAGACGGTGCTTGCCTGGGTGAGCCGGCAGGGCCACTTCGGGGAAGTTCACCGACGACACCGAGGTACCGTTGTCGCTGTACTTGACCAGCTTCTCCGACACTTCCAGGCCAATGTTGGCTTGGGCTTCAGCGGTGGAACCGCCGATGTGCGGGGTCAGGATCACGTTGTCCAGGCCACGCAGCGGGCTTTCGAAGATGTCGTCGTTGGAGCGCGGCTCCACCGGGAACACGTCGATGGCAGCGCCGATCAGGTGCTTGTCCTTGATCGCGTCGGCCAGGGCGTCCAGCTCGACCACGGTGCCACGGGCAGCGTTGATCAGGATGCCGCCTTTCTTGATGGCGCGGATTTCCTTCTCGCCGATCATCCACTGGGTCTCAGCGGTTTCCGGAACGTGCAGGGTCACGATGTCGGACATGCCCAACAGCTCGGTCAGGCTGGCCACTTGCGTGGCGTTGCCCAATGGCAGCTTGGTCAGGGTGTCGTAGAAAAACACCTGCATGCCGAGGCCTTCAGCCAGGACCGACAACTGAGTACCGATCGAGCCGTAACCGACGATACCCAGCTTCTTGCCGCGGATTTCGAAGGAGTTGGCTGCGCTCTTGATCCAGCCGCCACGGTGGCAGGAAGCGTTCTTCTCTGGAATGCCGCGCAGCAACAGGATCGCCTCGGCCAGCACCAGTTCCGCAACGGAGCGGGTGTTGGAGTACGGTGCGTTGAACACCGCGATGCCGCGCTCGCGCGCTGCGTTGAGGTCGACCTGGTTGGTGCCGATGCAGAAACAGCCGACCGCCACGAGTTTCTTGGCGTGATCGAAGATCTCTTCGGTCAGCTGAGTGCGGGAGCGAATGCCGATGAAGTGCGCGTCGGCGATCTTTTCCTTGAGTTGGGCTTCCGGCAGAGAACTGGTGATGTACTCAATGCTGGTGTACCCGGCGGCTTTCAGAACGTCGACAGCCGATGGGTGGACGCCTTCCAGAAGAAGGAACTTGATCTTGCTCTTATCGAGAGAAGTCTTGCTCATCTGCGTAAACCTGTATCCCGGAGAAAAATGGCAGGGAATCGAGCAGCACAAGCTGACCCGGACGGCAGGAAAGCCGTCACCGCAGAAACGCCCTTGGGCTCTGTCCTGCGGGGGCGGTATGCTAGCATACGCGCCCCGCTAAACACCTATTCCTGCGACGTGAAGCGTTCTCAGGATGACCATGAATTGTTCGAGAGTTCTGTCGATGACCCATCCTGCCCTGATTGATGAGCTAAAGACCCTGGTTGAGCCCGGCAAAGTGCTGACCGATGCAGACTCCCTGGAGGCTTACGGCAAGGATTGGACCAAGCACTTCGCACCCGCGCCGACCGCCATCGTCTTCCCCAAGACCACTGAGCAGGTCCAGGCCATTGTGCGCTGGGCCAATACCCACAAGGTGGCGCTGGTGCCATCGGGCGGTCGTACCGGCTTGTCGGCCGCTGCCGTGGCGGCGAATGGCGAAGTGGTTGTGTCGTTCGACTATATGAACCAGATCCTCGACGTGAACCTCACCGACCGCACCGCCGTGTGCCAGCCGGGCGTGGTCACCAAGCAATTGCAGAACGTCGCTGAAGAAAAGGGCCTGTACTACCCGGTGGACTTTGCATCGTCCGGTTCCAGCCAGATTGGCGGCAATATCGGCACCAATGCCGGCGGGATCAAGGTGATTCGCTACGGTATGACCCGCAACTGGGTGGCCGGCATGAAGGTTGTCACCGGCAAGGGCGACGTACTGGAGCTGAACCGCGACCTGATCAAGAACGCCACCGGCTACGACATGCGCCAGCTGTTCATCGGCGCCGAGGGCACCTTGGGCTTTGTGGTCGAAGCCACCATGCGCCTGGACCGTGCGCCGAAAAACCTCACCGCGATGGTGCTGGGCACCACCGACTTTGATTCGATCATGCCGGTATTGCACGCGTTCCAGAGCAAACTGGACCTGACCGCCTTCGAATTCTTCTCCGACAAGGCTCTGGCCAAGGTCATGGGCCGTGGCGATGTGCCGGCGCCGTTCGACACCGAGTGCCCGTTCTACGCGCTACTGGAATTCGAAGCCACCACCGAAGAAGTCGCCAACCACGCGCTGGAAACCTTTGAGCATTGCGTCGAGCAGGGCTGGGTGCTGGACGGCGTGATGAGCCAGAGCGAAACCCAACTGCACAACCTGTGGAAACTGCGCGAGTACATCTCCGAAACCATTTCCCACTGGACCCCGTACAAGAACGATATCTCGGTAACTGTCTCCAAAGTACCGGCGTTCTTGAAGGAAATCGACGCGATTGTCGGCGAACACTACCCAGATTTTGAAATCGTCTGGTTCGGCCACATCGGCGATGGCAACCTGCACCTGAACATCCTCAAGCCAGAAAACCTGAGCAAGGACGAGTTCTTCGCCAAGTGCGCCACCGTGAACAAGTGGGTGTTTGAAACCGTCGAGAAGTACAACGGTTCGATCTCCGCCGAACACGGCGTGGGCATGACCAAGCGTGACTACCTGACCTACAGCCGCTCGCCGGTTGAAATCGAATACATGAAGGCCGTCAAAGCCGTGTTCGACCCGAACGGGATCATGAACCCTGGCAAGATTTTCGCTGTTTAATCGCCCTGAAGGAGTCGTTCCATGAGCTACCAGCACAAGTATGTCGACGGCACCAACATCCACTTTCCGCTCGGCAAAGTGGTGTGTATCGGGCGTAACTATGCCGAACATGCCAAGGAACTGGACAACCCGGTGCCCACCGAGCCGCTGCTGTTCATCAAGCCCGGCAGCTGCGTGGTGCCGCTGGAAGGCGGTTTCAGCATCCCGACCGAACGCGGCTCGGTGCACTACGAGGCGGAAATCGCGGTATTGATCGGCAAACCCTTGTCGACCAAGCCCAGCCGTGAAGAAGTGTTGGATGCGATTTCCGGCTTCGCCCCGGCCCTGGACCTGACTTTGCGCGACAAACAGGCCGAGCTGAAAGCCAAGGGCCTGCCGTGGGAAATCGCCAAGTCCTTCGATGGTGCGGCGGTAATCGCGCCGTTCGTGGTGGGCAGCACCTTCCCGGACGTGACCGACATCGGCATCCGCCTGAGCATCAATGGCGAAGTGCGCCAGGATGGCAACAGCGCGCAGATGCTCAACCCGATCATTCCGATGATCCAGCACATGGCCGGCTGCTTCTCGCTGCAAGCGGGCGATGTGATCCTCACCGGCACCCCGGCCGGCGTGGGCCCGCTGAATGTAGGCGATGAGCTGGTGTTGGAGCTGTCGGGTGTGAACCGCTTCGAAAGCAGCGTTCGCTAAACCCTGGCGAAACGCGGTTAAAAATGTGGGAGCTGGCTTGCCTGCGATAGCATCACCCCGGTGTCATCTGAAAAACCGAGGTGCCTGCATCGCGGGCAAGCCCGGCTCCCACAAGTTCTGTGTGTGCCTTGAGTTCTGTGTTTTGCATTTTTTTCACACGCCATCCGGATAATCCTCAGCCTCTTGCGCGCGGGCTTGTGGTTCCTGTGCTATCACCTAACGCTGACTTTCCGGAAAAAGCGCTCAATGGCCGTGTCCTTGCCCTCCGCTACACCCAAGCTGCGTTCTCGTTTTGCCTTGCGCTGGTATTCCTGGCTGTTGCTGGTGGGAGTGATTTCCTACGGCGTAGCCTGGATCATGCACTGGGATGATCGGGGTGTGCTGTGGGTGTTGGAGCGTTTTGAATCGCCGGCTGAACGCCAGGAAAGCATCTGGCTGCCGGACTACCACGCCGTGATCGATGGCAAGCTTTTGCCGGGCATGGAGAAGGACGAAGCGTCCGACGTCTCCTACAACCCTCAGACCAAAACCCTGTTTTCCGTGATGGGCAAGAACCCGTTCCTCGCTGAGTTGAGCCTGCAAGGCGATGTGCTGCGCAAGATGCCGCTCAATGGCTGGGATAACCCGGAAGGCGTGACAGTGATGGAAAACGGCCTGATCGCCGTGGTCGATGAGCGCCAGCACACACTGACCATCGTCAAGGTTGACGCCACCACCGCGGCGTTGAACAAGGCCGATTTCCCGAGTTATGACCTGGGCCCGTCCAAAGACCAGAACAAAGCCTTTGAAGCCATCACCTGGGACAAGCGCAACCAGCAACTGGTGCTGGGCGAGGAGCGCCCGCCGGCGCTGTTCACCTGGAAAAGCGACGGCGGCCCGACCCTGTCTGGCGATAAGCAAAAGCTGACCAGCAAAGAATTGGACATGCGTAACCTCTCGGCCCTGGCCGTCGACCCGCGCACCGGGCATCTGCTGGTGCTGTCGGCCGACTCTCACCTGCTGCTGGAGTTGGACGAGAAGGGTGAGCAAGTCAGCTTCATGACCCTGCTCGGCGGTTTCAACGGTCTCAAAAACACCATTCCACGGGCGGAAGGCGTGACCATGGATGAGAACGGCACGCTGTACATTGTCAGTGAGCCAAACCTGTTCTATCGTTTCGAAAAGCAGAAATAGCACACCGATTACGTCGGATATGTCTCTATGAGCGGCATTCGCCAGACATCAGGGCGCGTTTAAGTTTAAATTCAGACAGGCGTGATATTCATTCGCCACTTTTGATTTTGAGCCCGCCCGATGCGACGACTAGCCAGCCCCAAACCCCTTCTCATCATGCTTGCACTGATCGCCTTGGTCAGCGCCGGGGCCGTTGCGCAACATTTCCGCCTGTTCGAGCGCGCCTGGTTCAACTGGCAGGCGTGGCGCCAGCCGACGGATGAGCGCTCCATTGGCCTGGCGGACTACCGTGTGACCCTGGAAGCCCAAGTGATCGAGGGGTTGGACGACGATGTGTCGGCCTTGACCTTCGACCCGGTGCGCAAAAGCCTGTTTACCGTCACCAATAAAAACGCCGAACTGATCGAGCTGTCCCTTGAGGGCAAGATCCTGCGGCGGATTCCCTTGATAGGGTTTGGCGATGCCGAGGCGGTGGAATTCATCAGCGACAACATTTACGTGATCAGCGATGAGCGCCAGCAGCGGCTGATCAAAGTGCATGTGGACGACGACACCCAATTCCTCGACGCCGCCGATGCGGAGCAAATGACCCTGGGCCTGCACGTGGGCGGCAACAAGGGGTTTGAGGGGCTGGCTTATGACTCGGTGGGCAAGCGCCTGTTCGTGGCTAAAGAGCGTGATCCGATGCTGATCTACGAGGTCCACGGTTTTCCCCACTTCAAGCCGGAAAAAACCTATTCGGTGCACGTGATCAACAACCCGAAGCGTGATGCCGGATTGTTTGTGCGTGACCTGTCGAGCCTGCAATACGATGAGCGCAGCGGCCATTTACTGGCGCTGTCGGATGAGTCGTTCCTGGTGCTGGAACTGGATATCGACGGTCGCCCGCTGAGCAGTCTGTCACTGCTGAACGGGCGCCATGGCCTGAAAAAGCGGGTGCCTCAGGCCGAAGGGATCGCCATGGATGACGAGGGCGCGTTGTACCTCGTCAGCGAGCCGAACCTGTTTTACGTGTTCAAGAAGCCTTGAGGGTTTTCACGCCTTCGGAGGTGCCCAGCAACAGTACATCCGCCGGACGCGCGGCGAACAGACCGTTGGTGACCACGCCGACGATCGCGTTGATCTGAGTTTCCAGCTCCACCGGATTAGTGATCTGCATGTTGAACACGTCGAGGATGATGTTGCCGTTGTCGGTCAATACGCCTTCGCGGTACACCGGGTCGCCGCCCAGTTTTACCAGCTCGCGGGCCACGTGACTGCGGGCCATAGGGATCACTTCCACCGGCAGCGGGAACGCGCCGAGTACGGGCACCAACTTGCTGGCGTCGGCGATGCAGATAAAGGTCTTGGCCACGGCCGCGACAATTTTCTCGCGGGTCAGGGCTGCGCCGCCGCCTTTGATCAGGTTCAGGTGCTCGTCGCTTTCATCGGCGCCGTCGACGTAGAACTCCAGGTCGCTCACGGTGTTGAGCTCGTACACCGGAATACCATGGCCTTTCAGGCGCGCGGCAGTGGCTTCGGAGCTGGCCACGGCGCCGTCGAATGCGCCCTTGTGTTGGGCCAGTGCGTCGATGAAGCAGTTGGCGGTGGAGCCGGTGCCGACACCGACGATGCTCTTGTCGTCGAGTTTAGGAAGGATTAAATCGACGGCGGCCTGGGCCACTGCCTGTTTGAGTTGATCCTGGGTCATGCGGGCTCCGGAACGGGCGGGGAGTTATCGAGGGGCGCGAGTATAACCCAACAAAACCTCTGGATTCGTGTGGTCGCCCGGCCAAACGCTGGGTTAGACTCCTTGGCCCTGCCCAACCTGCTCAGTGATTCCCGCCGATGCTTGAACAGTACGTCAAAAAGATCCTCACCTCGCGCGTCTACGACGTTGCCGTAGAAACCCCGTTGCAGACCGCCCGCCAGCTCTCCGAGCGGCTGGGCAACAAGGTCTGGCTCAAGCGTGAAGACTTGCAGCCGGTGTTCTCGTTCAAGATTCGCGGCGCGTACAACAAGCTGACCCAACTGACGGCTGAGGAACGCGCACGCGGCGTGGTCACGGCGTCGGCCGGCAATCATGCCCAGGGCCTGGCCCTGGCGGCCAAGGTGCTCGGGGTGAAAGCCACTATCGTGATGCCCAAGACCACCCCGGAAATCAAGGTCGAAGGCGTGCGCTCGCGTGGCGGCAAAGTGGTGCTGCATGGCGATTCCTTCCCGGAAGCCCTGGCCTACTCGCTAAAACTGGTCGACGAAAAAGGCTACGTCTACATCCATCCTTATGATGATCCGCACACCATTGCCGGGCAGGGCACCGTGGCGATGGAGATCCTGCGCCAGCATCCGGGGCCTCTGGACGCGATTTTCGTCCCGGTGGGCGGCGGCGGGCTGATTGCCGGGATTGCGGCATACGTGAAATACCTGCGCCCGGACATCAAGATCATCGGCGTCGAGCCGGACGACTCCAATTGCCTGCAAGCCGCCCTGGCCGCGGGCGAGCGCGTGGTGTTGCCAACCGTTGGTATCTTCGCCGATGGCGTGGCGGTAGCGCAGATCGGCCAGCACACGTTTGATATCTGCAAAGATTATGTAGACGAAGTGATCACCGTGAGCACCGATGAAATCTGTGCGGCGATCAAGGACATCTACGACGACACCCGTTCCATCACCGAGCCGGCAGGGGCATTGGGTGTGGCCGGGATCAAGAAGTACGTCGAGACCCGTGGCGTCACCGGGCAGACCCTGGTTGCCATCGACTCCGGCGCCAACGTCAACTTCGACCGCCTGCGCCATGTGGCCGAGCGCGCCGAGTTGGGTGAGGGCCGCGAAGCCATCATCGCCGTGACCATCCCCGAGAAGCCCGGCAGTTTCAAGGCGTTCTGCGAGGCCGTGGGCAAGCGCCAGATCACCGAATTCAACTACCGCTTCCACTCCGGCAGCGAGGCGCACATCTTTGTCGGCGTGCAGACCCACCCGGAAAACGACCCACGCAGCGCGCTGATCGCCAGCCTGACAGGCCAGGGTTTCCCGGTGCTGGACCTGACCGAGAACGAACTGGCCAAGTTGCACATCCGCCATATGGTCGGCGGCCATGCGGCTCACGTCAGCAATGAAGTGGTGTTTCGCTTCGAATTTCCGGAGCGTCCGGGGGCCTTGTTCAACTTTCTTAACAAATTGGGCGGGCGCTGGAACATCTCGATGTTCCACTATCGCAACCACGGCGCAGCCGACGGTCGTGTGGTCGCCGGCCTGCAAGTGCCGGCGAACGAGCGTCACCTGGTACCGGCAGCCCTGGAGGCCATCGGCTACCCGTACTGGGATGAAAGCGATAACCCGGCCTACAAACTGTTCCTCGGTTGAGCGACTACGCTGATTGGGGCGGCCTTTAAGGAAGACGAGACATGGAAACCCTGATCACCCTGAAAGTTATCCACATCGCGGCCACGGTGTTGCTGCTGCTTAGCGGCCTGGGCCTGGCGATACTGGCCTGGCGCAAACGCAGCGCGGGCCCGGCGGTGACCGTGCAGCGCCCGTGGGCGTTCGTCTGGTTGTTGATGGGCGTGTGTGTGGTGAGCATGCCGTTTACCGGTTGGTGGCTGGTGCACCTGGTCGGCTGGCCGCTGGGGCAGACCTGGATCCTGGGTTCCAGCCTCCTCTATACCGTGGCGGCGCTGGCCTGGTTCTGGCTGGTGGCGCGGCTCAATCGCCTGCGCAAGGGAGAGGGCGGTAGCCTGAACTTCACGCTGGTGCTGGCGGTGGTCAGCCTGGTGGGGTTCGTGGCGATTGCCGGATTGATGGGTGCCAAGCCGGTTTAAGGCTTTGGA
>NZ_JBBGYS010000064.1:0-33440 GCF_037479595.1 Pseudomonas sp. MYb541
CGCGCTGCCGGGCTTCCGGGTCATATAGATCACCGTTACCGTCAACGGCCCCATCGCCGGCAAGCCGGCTCCTACAGAGAGCGGTGGTTACTCGGCGGGAAGGGTCAGGCGCTGACCGGCCATCAGCAGCGACAAACGGCTCAGGCTCATCCATGGCGAACCCGCCGCCTGGCCCTTGATCTGCGCGTCGATGCGCTGCGCTTCCAGCAAGAGCTGCGCCCAGCGTTGTGCAGAGTGCCGTTGCAGCGCTTTGCTCATCAGCGGTTTGCGCTTGTCCCAAACCGGCGGTCGGGCTTGGCTGAAGGCCTTGTCCAACGGCGTGCCCTGGCTGTATTGCAGGGCAATATTGGCCAGTACGCGCAGTTCCCGGGCCAGGGCCCAGAGAATCACCGGAGGCTCCACGCCTTCACCGCGCAGGCCTTCGAGCATGCGCAGGGCGTGGGCGGGTTCGCCATTGAGGATCGCATCCACCAGCCCGAACACATCAAAGCGCGCACTATCCGCCACGGCGCCCTGGACGGTCTCGACTGTAATCTGCCCGTCTTCGGCCATCAGCTTGAGCTTTTCGATCTCTTGGGCGGCGGCCAGCAAGTTGCCTTCGACCCGAGCCGCGATCAGCTCCACTGCGTCCTGGGTCGCCGACAGCCCCGATTGGGACAGGCGCTGGCGTATCCATTGCGGCAACTGGTTGCTGTCCACTGGCCAGATCTGGATGAACTGGGTTTGCGCCCCTTCCACCAGGGCCTTGCCCCATTTGGTTTTCTGCGCGCTGCCGTCGAGCTTGGGCAGGCTGATCAACAGCACCGTGTCTTCGGCCGGTCGCGAGCAGTACTCCATCAGGGCGGCGGCACCTTTGTCGCCCGGCTTGCCCGAAGGCAGGCGCAGCTCCAGCAAGCGTTTCTCGGCAAACAGCGACATGCTCGCGCCAGCTTGCAGCAGCGTGCCCCAGTCGAAGCTGGCGTCGGCGCTGAAGACCTGGCGTTCGTCGAAGCCTTGCTGACGTGCAGCCGTGCGGATGGCGTCGGCGGCTTCCTGGCACAGCAGTGGGTCATCACCGCTGACGATGTAGACAGGCGCAAGGCCACCTTGCAGGTGTTTGGCGAGTTGGGCGGGAGCAAGTTTCATAGGCAGGGCGAACGGGGCGCTTGGGGCGCCCCGTCTGGCTTACTCGACAGGAACTTCAACAGGCGATTGTTTCGGCGTGTTGTCTTCGTACTCTTTGGCGGCTTTCAGCGCGTCAGCATCGGCCTTGGCCTTGTTGTCAGCTTGTTGCTGCAGGGCTTCCAATTGCACCGGCGTCAGCAGTTGCAGACGCAGGATCATGCGCTGAACCAGCTCGCGACGCATTTCCTTGCGCACCTGCACGATTTCCGAGTCCGAGCCCACCAGGTTGTTGCCATCGTGGCTCACGACCTTCTGGACCTGGATCTTGTCACCCATCAACGGCAGATGGTCGCGACCCTGGATTTGAAAGCTCAATTCGGTGCTCAGCTCGACGTCGGATGCACGCCCGGCGCTGGCGTAGCTCAGGTTACGCTGGGTTTCTCTCTCGTCCACCAGGAACAGTTTGTACGTCGCGCCGGTATAGACGTGCACGCCGCTGTTTTCCAGAACCTGGCGCAACTGCGTCACGGTCTCGCCGTAGGCATTGCGGGCGCTGACGTCCAGTTCCTTGATCGCCAGGTCGTTGGTGCCGGTGCCGCGCAGCTGGAAGCCGCAAGCGCTCAGCAGCACGGCAAGGCCCATCACCAGCAAATTGCGTTTGATCATTTTGTTGCTCCCCTTGAAACCATGTGGGCCTTATCGAGGCCCTGAAGGCTTTGTTCGGCGCAGGGTTTGAACCCTGCGCCCGATCCGATTAGCTAGCGACGATATTGACCAGTTTGCCAGGCACCACGATCACTTTGCGGATCGTCAGGCCTTCGGTAAAGCGCAGCACGTTCTCGTTGACGCGGGCAGCAGCCTCGACGTCTTCGCGGCTGGCCGTGGCCGGCATGTCGATCTGGCCACGCAGTTTACCGTTGACCTGGATTACCAGTTGCAGCGTGTCCTGTACCAGGGCGCTGTCATCCTGCACCGGCCAGCGCGCATCGATGACGGCGTCGCTGTGGCCCAGGCGGTTCCACAGGTCGTGGCTGATGTGCGGCGTGATCGGTGCCAGCAGCAGGGTGACCGTTTCCAGGCCTTCCTGTACCAGTGCGCGATCCTGTTCGGTGGCTTGTGGCGCTTTTTCCAGCACGTTCATCAGCGTCATCACCTGGGCGATGGCGGTGTTGAACTTGTGGTTTTGGCCCACGTCCTGGCTGGCTTGCTTGATGGCCAGGTGGGTGCTGCGGCGAATCAGTTTCTGCTCGTCGCTCAAGGCGGCCACGTCCAGCTTGCCCGGCAGGCCCTGGCTGATGTGGGCGTGCGCCAGGCGCCAGACGCGCTTGAGGAAGCGGTGCGAGCCTTCGACGCCGGAGTCGGACCATTCGGCGCTCATGTCAGGCGGCGAGGCGAACATCATGAACAGGCGGCAGGTGTCCGCGCCGAACTGATCGATCATCGACTGTGGGTCAACGCCGTTGTTCTTCGACTTGGCCATCTTCTCGGTGCCACCGATTTCCACCGGCAGGCCGTCGGCGATCAACTTGGCGCTGATGACCTTGGCCTTGCTGTCACGCTCAAGCTCCACGTCAGCCGGGTTGAACCAGGTGTAGGCACCGTTGGCTTCGCGACGGTAGTAAGTCTCGGCGACCACCATGCCCTGGGTCAGCAGATTCTTGAACGGCTCATCGGAGCTCACCAGGCCTTCATCACGCATCAGCTTGTGGAAGAAGCGCGCGTACAGCAGGTGAAGGATGGCGTGTTCGATACCGCCGATGTACTGGTCAACCGGCAACCAGTGGTCGGCCGCGGATTTTTCAACCAGGCCACCCTCGTAGTGCGGCGAGGCATAGCGCGCGTAGTACCAGGAGGACTCGACAAAGGTGTCCATGGTGTCGGTTTCACGCTTGGCAGGCTGGCCGCATTTCGGGCAGTTGCATTCGTAGAACTCGGGCATGCGCGCCAGTGGCGAACCGGCGCCATCCGGCACCACGTCTTCCGGCAGGACCACTGGCAGTTGGTCTTCCGGTACCGGCACGTCGCCACAGCTTTCGCAGTGGATGATCGGGATCGGGCAGCCCCAGTAGCGCTGGCGGCTGATGCCCCAGTCGCGCAGGCGGAATTGGGTGCGCGAGGCGCCCAGGTTTTTCTTGATCAGTGCAACTTCGATGGCGTCGAAAGCGCCTTGGAAGTCCAGGCCGTTGAACTCGCCGGAGTTGATCAGCTCACCGTGCTCGCCGTAGGCGTCTTGCCACGGGGCCGGGTTGGTATCGCCCGAGCTGGTGCGCACAACGGATTTGATCGGCAGGCTGTACTTGGTGGCGAATTCGAAATCGCGCTCGTCGTGAGCCGGCACTGCCATTACGGCGCCATCGCCGTAGTGCATCAGCACGTAGTTGGCGACCCACACCGGCAGCTTCTCGCCGGTCAGGGGGTGTTCGACGAACAGGCCGGTCGGCAGACCTTTTTTCTCCTGGGTGGCGACGTCGGCTTCAGCCACGCTGCCGCCTTTGCATTCAGCGATGAACGCCTGCAGCTCAGGGTTGTTCTGTGCGGCTTGGGTGGCCAGCGGGTGCTCGGCGGCCACGGCGACGTAAGTCGCTCCCATTAAAGTGTCCGGACGGGTGGTGAAGACTTTGAGCGCGCCCGCTTCGCCGATCGAATCGACGTTGTACGGGAACTGCACTTCCATGCCCTTGGACTTGCCGATCCAGTTGCGCTGCATGGTCTTGACCTGTTCAGGCCAGCCCGGCAAATCGTCGAGGCTCGACAAGAGCTCATCCGCGTAGGCGGTGATCTTGAAGTAGTACATCGGGATTTCGCGCTTTTCGATCAGCGCGCCGGAACGCCAGCCGCGACCGTCGATCACTTGCTCGTTGGCCAGTACGGTCTGGTCCAGCGGGTCCCAGTTCACGGTGCCGCTCTTTTTGTAGATCACGCCTTTTTCGAACAGGCGCGTGAACAGCCATTGTTCCCAGCGGTAGTAGTCCGGCTTGCAGGTGGTCACTTCGCGGGACCAGTCCACCGCGAGGCCCAGGCTGCGCAGTTGGGTCTTCATGTAGGCGATGTTTTCGTAGGTCCACTTGGCGGGGGCCACGTTGTTTTTCATCGCGGCGTTTTCCGCCGGCATGCCGAAGGCGTCCCAACCCATGGGTTGCAGGACGTTCTTGCCTTGCATGCGCTGGTAGCGGGAAATCACGTCGCCGATGGTGTAGTTACGCACGTGCCCCATGTGTAGCTTGCCGCTGGGGTAAGGGAACATCGATAGGCAATAGAAAGTCTCCTTGCCTGGCTGTTCACTGACTTCAAAGGACTTTTGCTCGTCCCAGAAGGTTTGGGCGGCATTTTCTATTTCACGGGGCTGATATTGTTCGTGCATGGCTACTTTTGAACTGAATAGGGGTGGCCTAATCCTCTTCGGTGCAACGTTCAGGTTGATCGACACCAAAAAGCGGCGCGTCCGTGCCCAAACCCTGCGGGAAGTGGAGTTACAGGAAGCGCCGTAGCATACATGACCCCACTCTATCGAGGGAAACCCTGATTGCGCAGGCAGGGCCGTCTGTCGCGGCGCCAGGCGCGCGCAGCCACGAGGACTACGCTGTTTATTGGGGAGCAAGTCTTTCTTCAATGAGGTGAGGGGATGGTTGAATCGCAAAGAATCGTATCGAAACCGGATGTCTACGAAGGACTGATCGACCGCTTGGGTCGTGCATTGGATGCAGCGAGGACAGCAGGCCGATTGCGTGATGAACGGCCTGTGGAGTTGGAACTGCGCGGTCTTAGTTGCGCGGAGCTGGAACTGATCAAGGCATATCTGGAAAGGAATGGGCGCAGTGCGCCTCCTCTGGTGGCAACCCCGCCGATCAAGGAGCCTGCGCACTCCGCCAAAGTGGTGTGGCTCAAAGACTTGTCGGTCGGTCGTGGCCCGGAAAAGCTCCGGTCCGCCCGCTACAAGTAATTCACTGCCCCTTGGACGGCTTCACCACGCCGTTTCACTGTAAAGCATGTCACCGTAAAGATTGTCGCTAAACCCCGTTACACCTTAGGCTTCGGGCATCTATGGAGATGCCCGATGCCTATTCGTTATTTCATCAAACAACTGCTCCTGCCGCCCGGCATTCTCTTGCTGTTGCTGGCGCTTGCCTGGTGGTTCCGCCGTAGCCGCCCGCGCTTGGCGGCGTGCTGCTTTGCCCTGGGTTTTGGGGGCCTGTGGTTGATCAGTCTGCCGGTTGTGGTGGAGCGGGGCGCACGTGCCCTGGAAACCGAACCGGCATTGCCCCGGGAAGACTGGTCAACGCTGGCCCAGCGCGCCGACGCCATAGTGATATTAGGCTCCGGACGTGAGCGCGGTGACCCGGCCTGGGGCACCGACCAGCCCACCGGGATCGGCCTGGAGCGCCAGCGCTACGCCGCACGATTGGCCAAGGCTTCCGGCTTGCCGGTGCTGACCAGCGGCGGCCTGCATTACGGCACACCGCCCAGCGAAGCGGAGTTGATGGCAGTGTCGATGCAGGATGACTTCGGCGTAGCAGTGCGCTGGAAGGAAGAGCGCAGCCGTACCACTTGGGAAAATGCGCAGATGAGCGCAGAGATTCTGCTGCCGGAGGGGATCAAGCGCGTGGTGGTGGTGACCCAGGCCTGGCACATGCCGCGTTCGGTGTGGAGCTTCGAGAGGGCCGGCTTTACCGTGGTGCCGGCGCCCGTGGGTTTTCTGGGCGTAGACAACGCCCGGCCGCTGGGCGGATGGATGCCGGAATTCGTAGCGGTGTGGCGCAGCGGGCAGTTGATCAATGAAGCGGTGGGGCAGATAGGTTACCGATTGTTCTACCGATAACACCGCACATGCAAATGTGGGAGCTGGCTTGCCTGCGATGGCAGACTGCCGGCCGGCACATTTGCTGGCTGACCCACCGCTATCGCAGGCAAGCCAGCTCCCACATTGTCATGTGCATGTCGGTCAGACGGTCTTGGACATCCGGCCCGCGAGCAGCGCCCAGCCAAACAGCCCCAGGCACACAATGATCAACGGCCATGAGCGCCATTGCAGGTACGGCGTGAGGTTGTGCATCGGCACTACTTCGCCGTAGAGGATGCCGCGTTCGAATTGCGGAATCTGCGCGGTGATCTGCCCAAACGGGTTGATCAGGCCGGTCACGCCATTGTTGGTGGCGCGGATCATCCAGCGACCGGCTTCCAGTGCACGCATCTGCGCCATTTGCAGGTGCTGCAACGGGCCGATGGAGCGGCCGAACCAGGTGTCGTTGCTGATGGTCAGCAGCAAATCGCTCTGGGCCGACAGGCCTGCGGCGAACTCCGGGTACACCACTTCGTAGCAGATGAACGGCGCAATCTGATAGCCCTTGGCCTGCAGCATCGCCTGGTCGGACGGTCCGCGTGCGAAGTCCGACATTGGCAGATCAAAGAACGCAATCAGGCCGCGCAGCATGTCCTGCAGCGGCACGTACTCGCCAAAGGGCACCAGCTTCTGCTTGAGGTAGGTGCCGTCGCCTTCGCCAACCACGGTGATACCGTTGAAGTAGCGCTTCTGGTGATGCACTTCCTGGCGGATTGGCACGCCGGTGATCAGCGCGGTGTGCCGGTCGGCGGCGAACTTGCCCATCATGCCCAGGTAGCCTTCGACAGACTCTTTGAGCACCGGCACGGCGGTTTCCGGCCACACCAGCAGGTCGACGGGCTTGGAGCTGAAGCTCATGTCGCGGTACAGCGCGAGCTGTGCGTTGAGCTGCTCCGGGTCCCATTTCATGCTTTGTTCGACGTTGCCCTGGAGTGCGGCCACGGTCAGTGGCGCACCGGAGGGGCTGGTCCAGGCGTGATGCTTGAGCGCCAGGCCGATGGCCCAGGGCGCGACCAGTAACACCAGGCCTGCGCCGATAAATGCGTTGCGCTTGCCAGCCAGCAGACGCGGCAGGTTGCACAGCAGCGCTGCTGTCAGTGCCAGGGCAAAGGAGATCAGCCACATGCCGCCCACTGGGGCCAAGCCCGTCAGCGGGCCATCAAGCTGGCTATAGCCGGAGTACAGCCACGGGAAACCAGTGAGGAACCAGCCGCGAAACGCTTCCTGGCCCACCCACAAGGCGGCAAACGTCAACGCATCCGCCAACGGCGCCTCATTGCGCCGCAACCAGCGCGCCCACAACCAGGCGGGCAGGGCGAAGAACCACGCGATGGCGGCGGTAAACAGCAGCATCAGGAAACCCGCCAGCAGCACCGAAGCGCCGCCGAAGTGGTGGATGCTGTAGTAGATCCAGCTAGTGCCGGCGCCGAACAGGCCGAAGCCGAAACACCAGCCGCGGCCCAATGCCTGGCGCGGGCTCAGGTCCCGCAGCCCGACATAGAACAAGCCGACCGCGACCAGCGCAAACGGCCACAGGTCGAACGGCGCCAGCGCCAGGGTGGTGATGGCGCCGGCCACCACGGCCAGCAAATTACCGGGCCAGCCGGGGCGGGTTAGGCGCTGCATGTCATTCCTTAGCGGGCAATAGGTGTCAGGCGGATCAGATGGATGCGACGGCTGTCGGCATTCAGGATACGGAAGCGATACGCGCCGATCTCGGTGGTCTCGTTACGTTTTGGCAGATGGCCAAACGCACTCATCACCAGGCCGCCCACGGTATCGAACTCGTCATCGGAGAATTCGCTGTCGAAGAACTCATTGAAGTTCTCGATCGGCGTCAGCGCCTTGATCAGGAAGTCACCGCTGGGCAGCGGCTTGATGTAGCTGTCTTCTTCGACGTCGTGTTCATCTTCGATGTCGCCGACGATCTGTTCCAACACGTCTTCAATCGTCACCAAGCCAGCTACGCCGCCGTATTCGTCGATCACGATGGCCATGTGATTGTGGTTGGCGCGGAATTCACGCAGCAACACGTTCAGGCGCTTGGACTCGGGCACGAAGGTGGCCGGACGCAGCAGGTCCTTGATGTTGAAGCTGTCGCCGTTCTCCTTGAGGATCAGCGGCAGCAGGTCCTTGGCCAGCAGGACGCCCATGACGTCGTCATGGCTTTCACCGATCACCGGGTAGCGCGAGTGCGCCGAGTCGATCACGGCCGGGAGGAATTCCCGTGGGGTCTGGGTCGCCTTGATGCTGATCATCTGCGAGCGCGGGACCATGATGTCGCGTACTTGCAGGTCAGCCACCTGGATGGCGCCTTCGACGATGGCCAGCGCTTCGCTGTCCAGCAACTTGTTCTGATGGGCCTCGCGCAGCAGCTCAAGCAGCTCCTGGCGGTTTTTCGGCTCGTGGGCAAAAGCCTGGGTCAGTTTACCCAGCCATGACTTCTGCCCGTTGCTCGATCGGTCTTCGCTCATAGCGATTACTCTGAATCCTTTATTGTTACAGTTGAGTGTTTTTAAACGTCGTCGTCCGCATACGGGTCCGGATGACCCAATTCTGCAAGCAACGTTTGTTCCAGTGTTTCCATTTCCTCGGCTTCGTCATCGTCTATATGGTCGTAACCCAAGAGATGCAAGCAGCCGTGGATGACTAGATGGGCCCAATGGGCCTCAAGTTCCTTGCCTTGTTCTTTTGCCTCGCGCTCCACCACGGCGACGCAGATGACCAGATCGCCCAGCAGCGGGATATCCAGCAGCTCATCCGGTACGTCGGCAGGAAAGGACAGCACGTTGGTCGCGTAGTCTTTCTGGCGCCAGGTGTGATTCAGTTCACGGCCCTCGGGCTCGTCCACCAGTCGAATGGTCAGTTCCGAGTCGGCGGTGCGCTGGCGCAGGGCCAGGGCGCACCATTGGCGGAACTGGGCTTCACTGGGGGCGGGCGCATCGGTGGCCAGCTGCAGGTCAAGCTCAAGCATCGCGGCGAACGTCCTTGGACAGCCCGTCATCGCGGTGTTCGAAGCGCTCGTAGGCTTCGACAATGCGCTGTACCAGCGGGTGGCGCACCACGTCCTTGGGCGAGAAGTGCGTGAAACTGATGCCCGGCACGTCCTTGAGTACTTCAATCACATGGCTCAAGCCCGACTTGGTGCCCTTGGGCAGGTCAACCTGGGTAATGTCGCCGGTGATAATGGCCGTGGAGCCGAACCCGATGCGGGTCAGGAACATCTTCATCTGCTCGACCGTAGTGTTCTGGCTTTCGTCGAGGATGATGAAACTGTTGCTCAAGGTGCGGCCGCGCATGTAGGCCAGCGGGGCGATCTCGATCACTTGGCGCTCGATCAGCTTGGCGACGTATTCGAAGCCGAGCATCTCGTACAGCGCGTCGTAGAGCGGGCGCAGGTACGGGTCGATCTTCTGGGCCAGGTCACCGGGCAGGAAACCGAGCTTTTCGCCGGCCTCGACCGCTGGGCGCACCAGCAGGATGCGGCGTACTTGCTCACGCTCCAGCGCGTCGACCGCACAGGCCACGGCCAGGTAGGTCTTGCCGGTACCGGCAGGGCCGATGCCGAAATTGATGTCGTTACCCAGGATTGCCTTGACGTACTTCTGCTGATTCAAGCCCTTTGGGCGAATCATGCCTTTTTTGGTACGCAGGGCCACGCTGGCTTCAGCCACCGGATTGTTGGCCAGGTCTTCCACAGCCGATTCCTGCAAATACAGGTGCACGATTTCTGGCGACAGCTCGCTACCCTTGGCTTCGCGGTAGAGACGGCGCAGCAGGTTTTCTGCGGATTTAGTGTGCAGGGCTTCACCAATGAGCTCGAACTGATTGCCGCGATTGCGGATCTCGATGCCCAGGCGTTGTTCGATCAGGCGCAGGTGCTCGTCGAACTGTCCGCACAGGTTGGCGAAACGGAGAGCCTCAAAGGGCTCGAGGATAAAACGATGGGGTTCTGCTATGGGTGCGTTCAAGGTCGCTTTTAGCCGCCCTTTGGCTGTTGAGGTGAAATAGAGAATAACGCCAGCCGGCTGTGTGCGAAAGCACTTAAACGGCACATGTTGGCTGGCGATAATTCAAAAAGTGATTATGGGATCAACGACCCACGCAGCGAATGGGGCTGCGCCGCGTCGATGTGCACATCGGCAAACTGGCCGATCAGGGTCGGATTATCGCAACGGAAGTTTACGATTCGGTTGTTCTCGGTACGGCCTTGCAGTTCGCCTGGGTCTTTTTTCGAGTAGTCGGTGACCAGGATGCGCTGGGTCGAACCGACCATTTGTCGGCTGATCTCGAAACCCTGCTGGTTCAGGCGGTGTTGCAACGCGTTCAAACGCTCTTTTTTCAGCGCTTCCGGGGTTTCGTCCAGCAGGTCGGCCGCCGGGGTGCCGGGGCGCTGGCTGTAGACGAACGAGTAGGAAAAGTCGAAACCGACGTCTTCGATCAGCTTCATGGTCTGCTGGAAGTCTTTCTCGGTCTCGCCGGGGAAGCCGACGATAAAGTCCGAGCTGATGCAGATGCCCGGCACCGCCGCGCGCAATTTGCGCAGTTTGGATTTGTACTCCAGGGCCGTGTGGTTGCGCTTCATCGCCGAGAGGATGCGGTCCGAGCCCGATTGCACCGGCAAATGCAGGTGCTTGACCAGTTCCGGCACTTCGGCGTGGGCCTGGATCAGGCTGTCGGAGAACTCCAGTGGGTGCGAGGTGGTGTAGCGGATGCGCTCGATACCGTCCACGGCGGCGACCACGCGGATCAATTCCGCCAGGTCGGCCAGGCGGCCGTCGTGGGTCTGGCCGCGATAGCCGTTGACGTTCTGGCCCAGCAGGGTCACTTCGCGCACGCCGTTTTCGGCCAGGTGGATGATTTCCGACAGCACATCGTCAAATGGTCGGCTGACTTCCTCGCCACGGGTGTAGGGCACCACGCAGAAGGTGCAGTACTTGCTGCAACCTTCCATCACCGACACGTAGGCGCTCGGCCCGTCGATGCGCGGCTCAGGCAAATGGTCGAATTTTTCTATTTCAGGGAATGACACGTCGACCTGCGGCAGCTTGGTAAAGCGCGCGGCGTCGATCATTTCCGGCAGGCGGTGCAGGGTCTGCGGGCCGAAGACCACGTCGACATAGGGCGCGCGGTCGCGGATCGCGGCGCCTTCCTGGCTGGCCACACAACCGCCGACGGCGATCACCATGTCCGGGTTGGCCAGTTTCAATTCGCGCCAGCGGCCCAGCTGCGAGTACACACGGTCCTGGGCCCGCTCGCGGATCGAGCAGGTATTAAGCAGGATCACGTCGGCATCTTCGGCGCGGGCGGTGACTTCCAGGGCCTGGTGTTCGCCCAGCAGATCGACCATGCGCGAGCTGTCGTACTCGTTCATCTGGCAACCGTGGGTTTCGATGTAAAGCTTCTTGGCCATGGGAATCGTCAACTGGTGGTAAAGAACCGCGCATTATAGGGGGCATGCCCATTGGTTCCTAGCGTTGTGCATCGGGTGCCATGCTATAGTTCGCGCCCTCTTTTATATCCCCGATGTGTTATTCGCCCACCATGACCAAACGTGAAGCTCCAATCTACAAGGTGATTTTCCTCAACCAGGGCCAGGTGTTCGAAATGTACGCCAAGCAGATCTATCAGAGCGATCTGTGGGGTTTCCTGGAGGTGGAAGAGTTCGTCTTTGGCGAGCGCACCCAGTTGGTCGTCGACCCGGGCGAAGAGAAGCTCAAGGCGCAGTTCGAAGGGGTGGTGCGCAGCTTTGTGCCGATGCATTCGATTGTGCGCATCGATGAGGTCGAGCGTTTGGGCACGCCGAAGATCAGCGAAGCGCGTGGCACCAGTAACGTGATGCCGTTTCCGATGCCGATGCCTGAGAAGTAGGGCTTCAGACCGCGTCGCGCCCATCGCAGGCAAGCCAGCTCCCACAGTTGACCGCATTCCTACGCTGGAACTCGGTCGAGTGTGGGAGCTGGCTTGCCTGCGATAGCGATAGAAGGGTCTAGATGAGTTCAGGGCAGGGGTGAGAAGGGCGAGCGCCCATCGGCACTCTGCAATTCCTGCAGGTAGTTGCGGAAAATCTGGCCCAGTACCTGGGTCGCCACTTCCAACTCATCGCGCTGCATGTGCTCGGCGACTTCGTCGGCGGTGTCCAGTGCGTCTTCTGCGCCGTTGACCGCGGCCATTTTCAGCACGATATACGCTTGGACGTTGTTGGCCGGCACGCCTTCGCCTTTGAAGAACATGTTGCCCAGTTCGAATTGCGCTTGGGCGTGCCCTTGCAACGAGGCTTTCTCGAAGTAGCTCAAGGCCTTGTTGAGGTCGCGGGCCGGGTTTTTGCTGTCGTGGAAGTACTCGCCCAACTCGTATTGCGCCTGCGCATCCCCGCCGTCGGCCTGTTTCTGGCACGCGCTCAGGGCTTCGGCCTGGCTGTCTGGCTGGGTATTGAGGGTGCAACGACCCATCGCTGGGATTAACAACGAGTTGCCGCCTGCTTGTGCATGTGCCAGCAGCGGCTGAAGGAGCAACAGGCAGCCCAGAACCAGGGTGCGGCCGGTGCGTTTCATGGGAATCGACTTACCTCTGACGGGGCGCGCGGACCCTCGGGGGATCCAATAAGCGCGCATTATGAAATAAGCAGGCCTCTGCTTACAAAGTCTTTACTCGTTTTTCTGCTGCTTGGGCAAGTTATCTGCCGGATTGCAGGTGATTTCTCGAAAAAACTCGGAAATCTCTGTAAGCAAAGTAGCAAATCAGACACCGTTTGCGCGGTGCCTGATTTGTACGACCCATTATTTCAATGCGGCAAAGGCGCGCTCGGCGGCATCGAGGGTCAGTTTCAACTCGGCTTCGCCATGGGCGATCGAGGTGAAGCCGGCTTCGAAAGCGCTTGGCGCCAGGTACACACCGCCTTCCAACATCAGGTGGAAGAAGCGCTTGAACAGATCGGCGTCGCTGCCCATTACGTCATCAAACGTGACGATATCGTCGGCGCCGCTGAAGTACAGGCCGAACATCCCGCCCGCCTGGGTGGTAACAAACGGGATACCGGCGGCATCGGCACGCTGTTGCAGGCCGTCGAGCAGGCGTGTGGTGTAGTCGGTCAGCTCGGCGTGGAAGCCCGGGCGGCTGATCAGGCGCAGGGTGGTCAGGCCGGCGGCCATGGCCAGCGGGTTACCCGACAAAGTACCGGCCTGGTACACCGGGCCCAGTGGCGCGATGTGCTGCATGATTTCACGCTTGCCGCCGAAGCAGCCCACTGGCATGCCGCCGCCGATGATCTTGCCGAAAGTGCTCAGGTCCGGCGTGACACCGTAGTGCGCTTGGGCGCCACCGAGGGCGACGCGGAAACCGGTCATCACTTCGTCGAAAATCAGTACCACGCCGTGCTTATCGCATTGCTCGCGCAGGCCTTCGAGAAAGCCCGGCGCTGGCGGTACGCAGTTCATGTTGCCCGCCACCGGCTCAACGATGATGCACGCCACGTCCTGGCCCACTTCGTTGAGCATCTGCTCGACGGCGGCGATGTCGTTGAACGGTAGGGTCAGGGTGTGTTTGGCGAACGCCGCCGGCACACCAGCCGAGCTTGGCACGCCTTGGGTCAGCAGGCCGGAACCGGCTTTCACCAGCAGGCTGTCGGAGTGACCGTGGTAGCAGCCTTCGAACTTGATGATGCTGTCGCGGCCGGTGAAACCACGGGCCAGGCGGATCGCGCTCATGGTGGCTTCGGTGCCGGAGCTGACCATGCGCACCATTTCCATCGACGGTACGATCGAGCAGACCAGATCGGCCATCTCGGTTTCCATGGCGGTCGGCGCGCCGTAGGACAGGCCGTGTTCCAGTTGCTTGCGCACCGCGTCCAACACGTCCGGGTGGCTGTGGCCGAGGATCATCGGGCCCCAGGAGCCGACGTAGTCCACGTAGCGCTTGTCATCTTCGTCGGTGACGTAGGCGCCTTCGGCATGCTTGAAGAACAGCGGCGTGCCGCCCACGCTCTTGAACGCACGCACGGGGGAGTTCACACCGCCGGGGATGTGTTTCTGGGCATTGGCAAACAGCGTTTCGGAACGGGACATGATCGGGCTCTCTTAAATCAAATCTGAAAAAGGGCGTTGAACGCACGGGCGCGGCGCGTGACTTCCTGGGTGCTGTCGGCGCCAAACAGACCATGCACCACCGCCAGCAGGTCGGCGCCGTGGGCTACCAGGGGTTCGGCGTTTTCCAGGGTGATGCCGCCGATCACGCAGATCGGCAACTGCAAACGCGCACGGGCCTGGGCCAGCATCTCTGTGGTGGCGGCCGGTGCGCCGGGCTTGGTGTTGGAATTGAAGAAGCGGCCGAAGGCGACATAGCTGGCGCCTTCCTTGGCGGCCTGCTCGGCCAGTTCGATCTGGCTGTGGCAGGTGGAACCGATGATGGCCTTGGAGCCGAGCAGCGCACGGGCTGGGGTCAGTGGGCCGTCGGTTTGGCCCAAGTGCACGCCGACGCCGAGGCGGGCGGCCAGTTCGGCGTCGTCGTTGATGATCAACTGGGTCTTGTAGCGCGAGCACAGCTCCCGCAGCTTTTCTGCTTCACGCAGGCGTCGGGCTTCGTCGCTGCTTTTGTCGCGGTATTGCAGCAGGGTCACGCCACCGTCCAACGCTGCTTCGACGTAGGCGAGGAATTTACCGGCCAACAGTTGGCTGTCGGTAATGGCGTAAAGGCCACGTAGTTTCATCGGGCAGGCCCCTCTGTCGTCTTACGAGCAAAAATCCAGCGGCAGCCGGCGCGGTACAAACTGGCCCTGGCCGAGTTGTTCGGCATCACGCAAGGTGCGCCAAGTGTAGTTGAGGGCCGATTGCACGGCGCTCACCAAGCCTTCGCCCTGGGCAATCCGGCCGGACAACGCACTGGCCAACGTACAGCCCGAACCGTGATAGCTGCCGGGCAGGCGCTGGCAGGTAAAGGTCTGGCGCGTGCCGTCGCGGCTGTAGAGGCGGTTGTGCACTTCGTGCTCGTCGCCATGGCCGCCGGTGATCAACAGGTGCTTGATGTACGGCAGCAGCTTCTCGGCGCATTCGTCTGCGGTGCCCTCAGGCAACTCGGCGAGGATGCGTGCCTCGGGCAGGTTCGGCGTGGCGATCAGTGACAGCGGCAACAACCGCTCGCGCATCGCATAGCCGACTTCGTCCTTGCCCAGGCTGCCACCGCCGCCGGCACGCAGCACCGGGTCGCACACCACCGGCAGGTGCGGATGCGCCTGCAGCAGTTCGACTACGGTGTCGACCATCGCGGTGGAACCGAGCATGCCCAGCTTGACCGCCGCCACTTCGGAATCGCCGAGTACAGCATTGGCCTGGGCCAGTACCCACTCGCGGTCGAGCACGCGGAAATCGATGACATTGACGGTGTTTTGCACGGTCAAGGCGGTGACGGCCGGAGCCGCATGGCAACCCTGGGCGAGCAGGGCTTCGATATCTGCCTGCAAGCCGGCGCCACCACTGGGGTCATGGCCGGAGAGACAGAGGACAACGGGACGAGAGCTGTAGATATTCATGGTGCGCGAGCTTACCACCAAACGCTTTTGGCGGGGCCGTCTGGCGATGGTTGAATTTTGCCATCGCAGTGACGCTTTTTTGGCGGTTTTGCACTCGCTTAATATCGCTGAAAGCCTCGTTCTAGAGCCTTTCAAAAAATTATTTCAATGGTGTCCAATAGCCTTTAGTGGCTATGCTAGAGTGGATCCAAACTACTTACTGTATTGCCGGTGTACGTCTTCTCAAAAGGAATGGGGGGCTTTTTGACATAACCGGACAGGCCACGCTGGGGCTCTATGCGCTATTTGCTGATTTTATTGTTGTGCGGGTTGCCGATGCTCGCCAACGCCATCGAGTTTAACCAGGACACCCAAAGCCTGCCGTTGGGCCGAGCCATGCAAGTGCTCGAAGACCCGACCGATGCCCTCACCATCGCGGATGTGATCGCGCCGTCCGCCACCGCGCAGTTCAAGCCCCACGATAAAGACACCCTGAATGCTGGCTACTCGCGCTCGGTGTTCTGGCTCAAGGTCAATCTGCATTACCTACCCACTAATCCCGAAGCGCAGCGCACCTGGTTGCTGGAGCTGGCGTACCCGCCGCTCGACCATCTCGACCTCTACCTGCCCGACAACACCGGCACTTATCGGCTGGCAGGACGTACCGGGGATGCGCTGCCGTTTTCCGCCCGTGAGATCCGCCAGAACAACTACTTGTTCAAGGTCGACTTCACGCCGGGCGAGGCAAAAACCGTGTACCTGCGCCTGCAAAGCGAAGGGTCGATCCAGGCGCCTGTGACGCTGTGGTCCAGCACCGCCTACCTGGAACAACAGCCGCTGCGCCTGTATGTGCTGGGCCTGATCTATGGCGTGTTGCTGGGGATGCTGGTCTATAACCTGTTCATCTACCTTAGCGTGCGCGACACCAGCTACCTCTATTACATCTTTTATATCGCCTCGTTTGGCATGTATCAGCTGTCGGTCAACGGTGCGGCGGTGGAGTATTTCTGGCCGAACAATCCTTGGTGGGCGAATGCCGCGACGCCATTCCTGATCGGCTCGGCGGCGTTGTTCGGCAGTCTGTTTGCGCGCAGCTTTTTGCACACGGCCCAGCACAGTCGCTGGATCAACCGGCTGTTGCTGGCGCTGGTGGCCTGCGGTGGCGTGGTGATGCTGCTGTCGTTGATGACCAGCTACGCGCTGGCGCTGCGCCTGGCCACCGGTTTAGCCCTGGTGTTTACCGTGACTATTTTTGTCGCCGCCATCAAGGCCTGGTATTGCGGCCAGCGGGTGGCGCGCTATTTCATCATCGCCTGGTCGGCGTTCCTGCTAGGTGGAGTGGTGAATACGCTGATGGTGCTGGGCTATCTGCCCAACGTATTCCTGACCATGTACGCCAGCCAGATCGGTTCGGCGATTGAAGTGGCGCTGCTGTCCCTGGCTCTGGCCGACCGCATCAATTCCATGCGCGAGCAACAAGCGCAGATCCTGCTCGATGCCAGCCAAAAACTTGAAGTGCTCAACCAGCAATTGGCCCGCAGCAACCGCCTCAAGGACGAGTTCCTCGCCACCCTGACCCACGAACTGCGTACGCCCATGAACGGCGTGATCGGCTCCCTCGAACTGATGCAGACCGTGCCCCTGGACGCAGACCTGGCGCAATACCATCAAACCGCCGCCGGTTCGGCACGGGACATGATGCGCATGGTCAACGGCATCCTTACCCTCACCGAATTGCAGGCCGGCCGCTTGAACGCCCAACCCCAGGTATTCAGCCTGCGCGGTACGCTCGACACCTTGCGCCAGCAGTTCACCGCCAGCGCCCAGAGCAAAGGCCTGGCGTTCTCCATCGATGTGGCGGACGAGTTGCCAGACCGCGTACTGGGCGACGCCGACAAACTGCTGCAGTGCCTGGATTGCCTGCTGGACAACGCCTTTAAGTTCACCCACGAAGGCGCGGTGCGCCTGCGCGTGGTCGGTGTGCCGCAGAGTGGCGGTGGCCTGCGCTTGAGCTTTATCGTGACCGACACCGGAATCGGCTTTGCTTTCCTCGACGAGGCGACCCTGTATCAGCGGTTCTTCCAACTGGATGGCTCCATGACCCGCGAGTACGGCGGCCTGGGTATCGGCCTGGCGATCTGCCGGCAACTGATCGAGCTGCTGGGCGGGCGTCTCACCCATCATTCCGAGCCGCGCAAAGGCAGCCGCTTCCAGCTTGAAGTGGAGGTCAGTCCCCTAGCACCTGAATCCCGGCCTGCGCCGGATAAGCAGCGCGCACCTCAGGAGTGCTCGGTGCTGCTGGTGGACGACAACAGCGTCGGCCAACTGGTAGTGCGCGGCATGCTGCTCAAACTCGGATACCGGGTGAAAACCGTGGACACCGGCCCGAACGCGTTGGCTGCCTTGCAAGCAGGAGATTTCGACGCAGTACTGTTGGATATCCCTGAAGGTGGCTTCTCGTTGTGTTGTCAGATCCGTGCACTTCCTGGCTGCGGTGAGTTACCGGTAATCGCCTTGAGTACGTCGCTGAATGCGTCGGAGCGTGAGCGCTGCCATGGCATCGGCCTCTCCGACCGCCTGGCCAAACCTGTGCGTTTCGAGGCGTTGCAGGCGGTGTTGGAGCGTCGGTTGCTGTGTCCGGTAGAGGGCGAAAGCGCCGGACATTCGGCGGGTATGCCACTTTTTTAAGCGCCATGGCAGTGCTTAACTGAAAAAACCGGCCTCAATCGACGGGCACCGTGTAGGAGCGAGCTTGCTCGCGAAGAACGTCAACGATAACGCGAGCACCCTGTAAAAACGCGGTGCTCTCACGTTCTTCGCGAGCAAGCTCGCTCCTACAAACAGCCTCAATCGAGATGGGCCTTTTTCCAGGAGGCCCGTCATGAACCTGCATCAGTTTGCCGAAACCCACGACGTCACCAACCAGCCACCGTCCCTGGACGGCACCAACCTGTACCGTATCGATTTGCCCCTGCAGGAATGGTCGGGCCGCTTTGGTGCTGGCTGGGCAGAAGCGCGTATCGATGCCTATGGAGCGCTGGCCGGTGGGCCGTTGATGGAGGCCGGGTTCCTGGCGAACCAGAACAAACCGGTGTTCAGCAGCCATGACCGATATGGCCATCGCATCGACCTGGTGGAGTTTCACCCGGCTTACCACGAGCTCATGCGCACGGCCGTCGAACATGGCCTGCCGTCGCTGCCGTGGGCGCATCCGCAGTCCGGTGCCCATGTGGCCCGCGCCGCCATGACCTACCTGCACAGCCAGGCCGAAGCCGGCACCGGCTGTCCGTTGACCATGACGTTCGCCTGTGTACCCGCCCTGCGCCTGCAACCGGACCTGGCCAAGACCTGGCTGCCGAAAATCCTCAATACCCAATACGACCCGCGCAATGTCGGCATCGCTCACAAGGCCGGTGCCACTATCGGCATGGCCATGACCGAGAAACAGGGCGGCACCGACGTGCGCGCCAACACCACTCGCGCCTACCCGGTGGGTGCCGGCGGTCCGGGCCAGGCCTATGAACTGGTAGGCCACAAGTGGTTCTGCTCGGCACCGATGTGCGATGCCTTCCTGACCCTGGCGCAAACCGACAAGGGTCTGACCTGCTTTCTACTGCCCCGGCACCGCCCGGATGACACGCGCAACGAGTTCTACATCCAGCGCCTGAAAAACAAACTGGGCAACTGCTCCAACGCCTCCAGCGAAGTAGAGTTCCGTGGCGCCCTGGCCTGGATGATCGGTGAGGAAGGGCGTGGCGTGCCGACTATCATCGAAATGGTCGCCATGACCCGCTTCGATTGCATGGTCGGCTCCAGCGCATTGATGCGCCAGGCGTTGACCCAAGCGAGCCATCATTGTGCCCATCGTTTGGTGGGGGGGCGGGTGCTCAGCGAACAACCCTTGATGCAGAACGTGCTGGCGGACCTGGCGTTGGAAAGCGAGTCCGCGTTGGCCCTGAGCATGCGCATGGGCCGCGCATTGGATCATTTGGGCGATGAGCAGGAAGCCAAGTTCGCCAGGCTCGTGACAGCGGTGGGCAAGTATTGGATCTGCAAACGCGCCCCAGCCATGATCAATGAAGCCGCCGAGTGCATGGGCGGTGCCGGGTACGTCGAGGACAGCATCCTGCCGCGCCTGTATCGTGAGGCGCCGGTGAATTCGACGTGGGAAGGTTCTGGCAACGTGCAGTGCCTGGACGTGCTGCGCGCGTTGTCAAAAGAGCCGGGCGTGCTGGAAGCGCTGTTTGTCGAGCTGGGGGATGGGCATGGCGACAAGCTACTGGCGCGGCATATCGAGCAATTGAAGTCAGCCTTTATGGACACCCAGGACATCCAATACCGTGCGCGCCAGCTTACCGAAGACATCGCCGTGGCGTTGCAGGCCAAGCTGTTGCTGGAAGCCGGCAATGCGGCGGTCAGCGATGGGTTTATCGCCAGTCGCTTGGGCGAATCGTCCGGTCGAGTGTATGGCACCCTGCCGCGTGGCGTCGACGTGGCGGCGATTGTCGCCAGGTCCACACCTTGTTGATTGCATTCAAAGTTTGCGTCTGACGGGGATACAGGCAAGATAAAGGCCTGCAAGTCAGAACACAGGATGCTTACCGTGACCGAAGCTTTTGTTGTCGTTCAAACCGCTGAAGAAGCCGTGGACCGGCTGGCGGCCCTGCATGAGCGTGCCACGGGCGCGCTCAATCAAGCCCTCAAGCAATACCTCAAGGACCGCGTCGAACCCGACGCCGAACAACGTGCGTTGTTCCGCTACCCGGAACTGCGCCTGACCTACCACTGCCACGGCGAAGTCCCACAGACCACCCGAGCGTATGCCAAGGTTCAGTTACCAGGGACCTACAGCGTTACCGTCACCCATCCTGCGGCGTTTCGTAAATACCTGCTGGAGCAACTGGTGCCGCTGATGCACGACTTCACCGTGACGGTGGAAGTGGGCGTCAGCCAGCAGAACATCCCATACCCTTACGTAGTGGAGCAGGGCGATGAACTGGCCGGCTCCGGCGTGACTGCGGCGACCCTGGCCCGCGTGTTCCCGAGTACCGACCTGTCGGCCGCCACTGATGGCATCGCCGATGGCCTGTACGACTGGGAAAACACTGACCCGCTGCCCCTGGCGTTGTTCGATGCGGCGCGCGTGGACTTTTCCCTGCGCCGCCTGGTGCACTACACCGGCAGCGATTGGCGCCATGTGCAGCCGTGGATCCTGCTGACCAACTACCACCGTTATGTCGACCAGTTCATCCTGCATGGCCTGGAACAACTGCGCAGCGACCCGCGTTTTATCCGCATGGTGTTGCCGGGCAACGTGGTGATCGACAAAGCGATGGACCACGGTGAAGCCTCCGCGATTGCTGCCGGGGTGGTGTGGCACCGTTATCAGATGCCGGCTTATCACTTGCAAGCCACTGACGGCCACGGCGTGACCTTGGTCAACATTGGCGTCGGCCCGTCCAACGCGAAGAACATCACCGACCACCTAGCCGTGCTGCGTCCGCATTGCTGGCTGATGATCGGTCACTGTGGCGGCCTGCGCCAATCCCAGACCATCGGCGATTACGTGCTGGCTCACGCTTACATGCGCCGCGACGGGATTCTCGACCGCGTCGTGCCGCCGAACATCCCGATCCCGGCCCTGGCCGAAGTGCAGCTTGCGTTGCAGCAAGCGGCGGCCAACGTCACCGGCGAAAAAGGCGAAGAACTGAAAAAACGCCTGCGCACCGGCACCGTGTTGACCTACGACGACCGTAACTGGGAACTGCGCTGGGCACAGGAGCGGCCGCTGATCAACCTGTCCCGCGCCGTGGCCGTGGACATGGAAAGCGGCACTATCGCCGCCCAGGGTTATCGCTTGCGGGTGCCGTACGGCACTTTGCTGTGTGTGTCGGATAAGCCACTGCACAGTGAGATCAAGCTGCCCGGTTCGGCCAACGCATTCTATGAGCGGGCGGTCAGTCAGCACTTGAAGATCGGCATCGAGGCGGTGGATTTGCTGCGTACCGAACTCAACTCGCTGCACTCGCGCAAACTGCGCAGCTTCGACGAGCCGCCGTTCCGCTAAGCGGTTGGGATGGTCATTTAACGGTCAGGCCACTAGCATTGTCGGTCCTGACCGTTAGATGTTCCTTCGCCATGTCCCGTCCCACCCGTCCCGATTCGCGCCGCCCAGGCGTGAAACCTCCGTATTCCGCAGCGCGGCGTGTCGCCAAGGCGCCACCGGCCGAGCCGAAACTGATCCTGTTCAATAAACCCTTTGACGTGCTGACCCAATTCAGCGACGAAGGCGGGCGCGCGACGCTCAAAGATTTCATCGACATCCCCGGCATCTACCCGGCGGGCCGCCTGGACCGTGACAGCGAAGGCTTGTTGTTGCTGACCAACGATGGCCAGTTGCAGGCGCGGATTGCCGACCCCAAGCACAAGTTGGCGAAAACCTACTGGGTGCAGGTGGAAGGCGAACCGACCGAAGAGCAACTGCAACGCTTGCGCGACGGTGTCGAACTGAATGACGGCAAGACCCTGCCTGCGCAAGCGCGGCAGTTGGATGAGCCCGAGTTATGGCCGCGTAACCCGCCGGTGCGCTTTCGCAAAAACATACCGACTTACTGGCTTGAATTGGTGATTCGCGAGGGGCGTAATCGCCAGGTGCGGCGCATGACCGCCGCCGTGGGCTTGCCCACCCTGCGTCTGGTGCGCGTGCGCATTGGCGACTGGTCGATTGACGGCCTGGATCAAGGCCAGTGGAAGGAAGTGCCGGCGCGCTTATAAGGCGCCGGACTCGATCAGGCCGATCACCACGCTCTTGATGATGAACGCGGCCACGCCCAGGCCCAAGACGAAGAACAGGATGAACGAGCCAAAACGCCCGGCCTTGGACTTCTTCGCCAGGTCCCAGACGATAAAGCCCATGAAAATGATCAGGATCGTGACCAGGCCGGTCATCATCCATTCTTCGAAGAGGGCGGGGTCGATGTTGTTCATGGCGAATTTTCCGACAAAGGCAGGCGGGCAGTATAAGGCAGCGTCTGAGGCGCAACATTGACCTGAGTCGGCGCGGTCAATGTGGGAGCTGGCTTGCCTGCGATAGCATCACCTCGGTTTTGCTGACACACCGAGTCGCCTGCATCGCAGGCAAGCCAGCTCCCACATTGTTGAGTGGTGATCTCAGGTTCTTAGGTGAGTCAGCGGCAACTCGGTGCTATTGAGCACCTGATTCAGCACAAAGCTGGAGCGCACGCTGGTCACACCTTCAATGCGGGTCAGGTGACCTAGCAGCAGTTTCTGATAGTGGTCCATGTCCGGCACCACCACTTTCAACTGATAGTCCGCATCCATCCCGGTGACCAAACTGCATTCCAGCACCTGGGGCAGGGTGCGGATCGCTGCTTCGAAGTTCTCGAAACGTTCGGGCGTGTGGCGGTCCATGCCGATCAGCACATAGGCGGTCAGACTCAGGCCAAGCATCTTGCGGTCGAGCAAGGCGACCTGGCGAGCGATGTAGCCGTCGTCCTCCAACTGCTTGACCCGGCGCGAGCACGGCGACGGCGACAAGCCGATGCGTTCGGCCAACTCCTGGTTGGAGATCCTCGCATCACGTTGCAATTCCGCCAAAATACTCAGGTCGTATCGGTCAAGCTTGCTCATTGGGATGGCCTTTGTCGTAACTATTGCGGTGAATTATCCATGAAGGGTTAAAAATTGCGCAAGCACTGTTTATTGACGCAATCTTCGCAATCATCTGCCGGGCGCTGGCGGGTATCTTTATCAACAGAATCACCGCCTGGACAACAGTCCAAAGCAGCCCGCCCAATCAGGCCCGCTGCGGCCGCCACCCCAGCAGGGTTGAGCCGGCCTCCAGGCTGCACACTGTCCACAAGACGGCGTGAGGTGAGCCAACGTCAAAAGCGTTGAGCCAGGACGAAGTTCTCAAGGGGTGGCCGACGGGTCACCCCTTTTCTTTTGCCTGCTGATAACCTGTCCGAGAACCGGGCCTGGCTTTTCCAGTCTCATGGACAGGCCCTAATCCGCAGTGAGGAATAGCATGAAGCGCATCTGGCGTTTGGCAGGTGTAGGTTTGCTGATGGTCACCGTTGGCGCCCAGGCAGTGGCCGACGAACGTGATACCGGGCCGCGCAGTGAGGGCGGTGGTCAGCATGAAAGAGGGCCGGAGGGCGGACGGCCAGGAGGCGGTAATGAACAGCCGCGTCCGCAGAACAACCCACCACGTCAGGAAAACAACCAGCCGCGCCCGCAGAATCAGCATTTTGATCGCGCAGGCCAGAACGGTGGTGGCCAATGGCAAGGGCGTCCCCAGGGCAATGAGCAGGGGCGGCCCCAGCCACAACCACAGCCGTCGAACAACCTGCCGATCCAGAGTCGCCCCGACACCGTGCGCCAGACCCAGGAACCGCGTCAGGGCTATTACCGTGACATCCCTCGACGCAATGACGGCAACCAACACTGGGAGGCCGGCGGCCCAGGCTCGCGCCCCGGTGACAACCGCTGGCCTGGTCGCCCTGACGGCCATGGCAACGGCTGGGGCCCAGGCCCGCAGCATCGCCCAGGTTATGTGATCGACCGCTTCCCTGATCGCAATTACCGCGTGCCTTACCGTGGCCAGGACTACTTCTACTCCGGCGGCTATTGGTATCGCCCGCAAGGCCCGCGCTATGTGGTGGTGACGCCGCCCTATGGCATCCGTGTGCATTACCTGCCGGACTACGCGCGTGAAGTGTGGATCGGCAGCGCGCTGTTCTTCCTCGCGGCGGGTTCCTACTACACCTACGAAAGCAGCTCCCAGCAATACGTGGTGGTGCAACCACCAGCCGCCGTACCGGCACCGCAGCCCGCGCCGCAAGGCAATGGTTATGATGTGGTGGCGTATCCGGCCAACGGCCAGTCACCGGCCCAGGTGCAGCAGGACGGTTATGACTGTTATCGCTGGGCCGTGCAGCAAAGTGGCTTCGACCCGCAGCAAGTCACCTACGCCCCCGATCCGGCGGTGGTGCAAACCTACCGCCAGGCCCAGGGCAACTGCCTGAGCAGCCGCGGTTATCAGGTGCAGTACTAGGTTTTATTGCCTGTGACCACTTCCCGCGGGTCGGCGTGCACCAGCACTTCGGCGCGCGGGTAGGCCTTGTGAATCGCATCGGCGGCCTGGTCGCTGATGCCGTGGGCCACTGACAGCGTCAATTCCCCCGGCAATTCCAGGTGCAGTTGCACAAACCAGTGGCTGCCGGAAATCCGCGTGCGCAAATCATGTGCGCCCAATACACCCGGTACGCCACGGGCCAGTTCGAGCATGTGCTGGCTCACGTCCGGCGGCAGTTCTTCATCCATCAACACCGCAAAGCTTTCACGGGCGATCTGGATGGCGCTCCATAAGATGTAAGCGGCAATGCCCAGTCCGAACCAGGCATCGACCTGATGGTAGCCAAACCCTGCCAGCACCAGCGCTACCAAGATGCTGCCGTTGAGCATCAGGTCGGAGCGGTAATGCAATGAGTCCGCGCGCACGGCGTTGGAGCCGGTTTCGCGGATCACCCGGTGTTGCAGCATCAGCAAAGCCACGGTCAGTACTAGGGAAAACACGATCACGCCAATGCTCAACCACGGTGCGCCCACCGGTTCCGGATGTTGCAGACGCTGATAGGCCTGGAACGCGATCAACACCGCACTGCCGCCGATAAACAGCGCCTGCGCCATGCCCGACAGCGACTCCGCCTTGCCGTGCCCATAACGGTGATCGTCATCGGCCGGGCGCAACGCGTAATGCACCGCCACCAGGTTCAGCAGCGAGGTCACGCCATCCAGCAGTGAGTCGGTCAACCCGGCAAGCATGCTCACCGAGCCGCTGAGCCACCAGGCGATGGCCTTGGTGATAATCAGCGCACAAGCCACGCCCACCGAGGCGCGGGTGGCCAGGCGCAAGAGCCTGGCGTGTTCGGGACTGCTGGTCATAGGCGGCTCGGATCCTTAAGCGGCGGGTTGCAGGCCCAGGCTGGCGAGCTGTTGCACACTGCCCTTGAACTGGATCATGCGCGGGTCGTCGAGCGGCAGGCTGCGGCCGGTTTCTTTCTGGATGATGCTTTGCAGCTTGGCGTTGTCGACCTTGCCGTCGGCGCCAATGGCTTCGTGGAGTTTCTGCGGATCGACCTGGGCGGTCTTGCCCGGTTCGAAGTAGATAGCGCCGGTGGCGAAGTCCACGCCGAACGCGATCAGGCCGGGGATCACATAGAACAGCAGGCCCACGGCGTCGAGCACGGCAATGGTCGGGTCGATCTTGCCGTCGATCTGGCCACGGCGGTCCGGGTAGAAGATCGAACCGCAGGCCGTCAACTGGCTCAGCAGGGTGACGGCGAGGACACCGCCAATGACACGGGAAGCGATACGCATGGAAACTCTCCTGAACACGATTGATACGGGACTATATGACAATACTGCCGAGCAACACCGCTCTAATGTGGGAGCTGGCTTGGACCGCGTTGCCAGGCGCAGCCGGTGGTGTTTTTCAGACCAACGTCGGCATCCGGCAGTTCGCCGTTATACTCGCCGCTCTGCTTTGGAGCCAGTATGAATTCGTTGCCGATTGATGAAGTTTTACCTGCACTGCGTGACGCCTTGGCGAATCGCCATGAAGCCGTGCTCGAAGCGCCCCCCGGCGCCGGTAAAACCACCCGCGTGCCCTTGGCGTTATTGAACGAACCCTGGCTGGCCGGGCAGACCATCCTGATGCTCGAACCCCGCCGTCTTGCAGCCCGTGCGGCGGCCGAACGCCTGGCCAGTGAACTGGGCGAGAAGGTCGGCGAAACCGTCGGCTATCGCATTCGTCTGGACAGCAAGGTCGGCCCCAATACGCGCATCGAAGTGGTCACCGAAGGCATCCTCACCCGCCGCCTGCAGGATGACCCGGCGCTGGACGGCGTGGGTTTGCTGATCTTCGACGAATTCCACGAACGCAGCCTCGACGCCGACCTGGCACTGGCTCTGAGCCTCAATGGCCGCGAACTGTTTCGCGATGATCAACCGCTGAAAATCCTGCTGATGTCCGCCACCCTGGAAGGCGAACGCCTGGCCAGTCTGCTGGACGACGCGCCGATCCTGCGCAGCGAAGGGCGCATGTTTCCGGTGCAGATGCGCTGGGGCCGACCTTACCAGCCCGGTGAGTTCATCGAACCGCGTGTGGTGCAGACCATTCTCGAAGCCCTGCATGACGAAACCGGCAGCGTGCTGGTTTTCCTACCGGGGCAGGCCGAGATTCGTCGGGTCAACCAGCAACTGGCCGACGCCCTCGGCGAGCGCACCGATGTGTTGTTGTGCCCGCTGCATGGCGAACTGGACCTCAACGCCCAACGCGCCGCTATCGATCCGGCACCCGCCGGTAAACGCAAAGTAGTGCTGGCGACCAACATCGCCGAGACCAGCCTGACCATCAATGGCGTGCGCGTGGTGATTGATGCCGGGCTGGCGCGAGTGCCGCGTTTCGACCCCGGCAGCGGCATGACCCGCCTCGATACCCAACGTATCTCTCGCGCCAGCGCCACCCAGCGCGCCGGCCGGGCAGGGCGCCTGGAGCCGGGCGTGTGTTATCGCTTGTGGTCCGAAGACCAGCACGAAGGCCTGGCCGCTTACGGCAGTGCGGAAATCCTCGCCGCCGACCTGGCCGGACTGGCTTTGCAGCTCGCGCGTTGGGGTGTCACGCCCAACCAACTGGTGTGGCTGGATGTGCCGCCGACCGCCGCGTATGCCCAGGCCCAGGATTTGCTGGTGCGCCTCGGTGCTTTGAATGAAGACAAACTCACCGCCCATGGGCAGAAGATGGCCGAGTTGCCGGCCCATCCGCGTATCGCCCATCTGCTGCTGCGCGGGCAGGATTTTGGATTAGCGGCGACGGCCTGCGATGTGGCCGCATTGCTGGGAGAGCGCGACATCCTGCGCGGTGGCGGTGCGGATTTGCACAGTCGATTGGCGCTGTTGTCCGGCGAAGAACGCGCACGCGGTACCCAAGGCGGCGTGCAGCGGGCCAGGCAACTGGCGCGACAATATCGTGGTTACTTAAGAGGCCAGGCCACTCAAGCCGTTGCCGACCCCGACCACCCGCGCTGGCTCGGTGCCTTGCTGGCGCTGGCCTACCCGGACCGCGTCGCCCAGCAACGTCGCCCCGGCGGTGCCGAATATCGCCTGGCCAACGGCCGCGCGGCGCTGTTCGCCGAAGCCGACAGCCTGATGAAACAGGCCTGGCTGGTCATCGCCGACCTGGGCAGTCGCCAGGGCCAGCGCGAAGAGCGTATCTACCTGGCGGCGGATTTTGATCCGGCGCTGTTCGACACGGTGCTGGCCGAGCAAGTGCGCAATGTCGACCAACTTGACTGGGACGAACGCGAAGGTGTCCTGCGCGCCGAACGCCAACGCAAGGTCGGTGAACTGGTGCTCAGCCGCGAACCGCTGACCGGCCTCGACGAATCCGCCCGCAGCCAGGCGCTGGTCAACCTGGTACGTCGCAAAGGCCTGGAACTGCTGCCGTGGACGCCGGAACTGCGCCAATGGCAGGCCAGGGTCATGCTGTTGCGCCAACTCGACGCCGGTAAAACCAGCGAATGGCCCGACATCAGTGACAAAGCTTTGCTCGCCAGCCTCGAACACTGGCTGATGCCTTACCTGGGCAAAGTCTCGCGCCTGAGCCATTTTGCCAACCTCGATATCTCCAGCTTCCTGCACAACCTGCTGCCCTGGCCACTGCCCCAACGTTTGGACGAACTGGCACCGCAGCATGTGAAAGTGCCGTCGGGTTCGTCAGTGCGTTTGGACTACAGCGAACAGCCGCCGATCCTGGCGGTGCGTTTGCAGGAATTGTTCGGGCTGGCCGACACCCCGCGCATTGCTGGAGGGCGCCAAGTGGTGAAGCTGCATTTGCTGTCCCCGGCGCGGCGGCCGGTGCAGGTGACGCAGGACCTGGCGAACTTCTGGCGCAGTACCTATGCCGAGGTGAAGAAGGATTTGAAGGGGCGGTACCCGAAGCACTATTGGCCGGATGACCCGCTGGTGGCGGAGGCGACGGCGCGGATCAAACCGCGCAAGTGACTACTGGGCGGCAGGTAGCAGAAACCGCGCAATCACCGGCAAATGGTTGGAAATACGCAACGTATCCTCCTGCCGCACCTTGGCTTCCACCCGTTTGATCCGCGGGCTGTGGAACAGGTAATCCAGCGTACGATCCGGGCCGTCTACGCTTGGGTCGTTGGGGAAGTTCGTCAGCCATTTCTCACGATCAATCCCGCTGGATTGGCTGTTGCTCGGGATCATTGGGTATTTGTCCCACAGCAAATGCAGCTCGCTGTCCGGCGAATACTGCCCGCGTTTGGTGGCGTCCAGGCGTAGGAATTGCCCCAAGGGCAGCAGATTGAAATCCCCGCCGATCAGCCAGGGCGTGCCACGGCCCTCGAATTTATCCAGCAGTTTGACCGTAGTTTTCACCTGATCCTGCACCGCGCTGCGCCCAGGGGCATCGCCATCCAGGCGGGTGTTGAGCACCGCGAGTTGGCCGCCATCGCTCAAGGGCAGGTAAGTCAGCAGCAAAGCCGGCTTGGGTTGGAACTGGCGGCTGATGATATTGGCCTCGGGCGCCGGTAGTTGCAGGCGTTCGGCGTGTTCGATCTGGTAACGGCTGAGGGTCGCCAGTTTGCGGCCGACGCTGCCGAAGATGTGCAGGTTTGGCACGAAGTCGGCTTTCCAGTCGAAGGCCTGGGCGCTGCAGGGGTAGAGGTCGACCAAGCGCTCCTGCAAAAGGGCCAGTTGGTCCTGGTAGTGGGAAGGCTTGGCGTTTTCGTCGAGCTCCTGCAACAGCAGGATGTCGGGTTGTTCGTCGCGGATGACCCGTGCCACTTCGTCGAGGCTGGCGGCCATGTCTTCCACGGTGGGGCGGTCGTCCGGGCCGCTGCCGTCGGAGGTGTCGTACCAGAACACATAATTTTTGCCGGCCAGGTATTGCACGTTCCAGGTCATGACCTTGAGCGCCTGCCCCGGCAATAGTGTCGGCGCACGCGGCGCGACGCAGCTCACCGGCAGGGTTTCCTTCGCCTCGGGGCGCCAGGTCAGGCTGTAGATCAGGGCGGTCAGCAAGCCTGCGACGATCAGCAGGCTCAGCAAGGTGATGCGCAATAAACGGGTCATCGGCTCGGCTTATAGCGTTTCAGAGGTGGCACGGAGCATATCACCGCGCGTCGGCATCGCCACCGATCAGCATGAATAAACGAAACAGCACCACGCTGGTAAACAGTTGGAGAAAGCTGTGGGCACTGTCCAACAGCAAGCCAATCAGCGGCGCAGGTGTTGGATACGCTGCAACGCTGGCGCCCTTGAGCAACCACAACGGCGTCATCACGCACAGCAGGCACACCAGGATCAGCCAGAAATGCCCACGGCTCAGGCGGAAGCTTTCCTTCATCGCCTCCAACGCCGGCATGCCGCGCAGCACCAGCAGGTACTCGGCAAACGCCAGCACCACCATCAGCCACAGCCCCGGCAGGAAATACAGCGACAGGCCCAGCAGAATCAGCAGCGTGCTCATCGCCGTCAGCAGGGCGAAGCGCGGCCACAGGGTAAGGGCCATGGCCCAGACATCTTTAGTGCGCGGCGACTCGCCACGGGTGCGAGCATCCAGAAACAGGATCAGCGCGCCGGTATACAGCGGGTACACCAGCAACCCCACCACCACGCTGTAGCCGGGAAACGCATCCGGGCCGACGACGTGGTTGAGCACCTGTTGCAGCAGGGCTTCGAAAATCACCAACGGCAGACACAGTTGGACGATGGCGCCCAGGTTGCGTTGGGTGAAACGGAAGGAGTCGCGCAGCACGTCTAACGGATTCATCAAGTTCATCGCAGGCCTGAAAGCAAGGGCAACACTTTAACCGATCATCACCGGAGGTGAGCAAACGTAAACCTTGAGTAAAGACCATTGAAACAACTCGTAACACCCCCATAACTAGGACGGCGCCTGATTAAAGGCGAGACCACGATTTCTACCGGCAATCTAACGAGGTCGCCATGAACAGCGAAGAGCAAACCCTGATCGATGGACTGTTTTCACGGTTGCAACAAGCCGAAACGGACTCAGCCCCCCGCGACGCCCAGGCCGAAGCGCGGATCAAGGAGCACATGACGCGCCAACCGGCGGCCGGGTATTACATGACCCAGTCGATCCTGGTGCAGGAACACGCGCTCAAGAGCCTCGACGCGCAGAACAAGCAGCAGGCGCAGCAGATCCAGCAATTGCAGGATGAACTACAGCGGGCCAAATCCGCACAGCCTGCTCCGGCGAGCAGCGGCGGTTTCCTGTCGAGCATCTTTGGCGGCGGCGGTTCACGTGATCAGCAGTCGGCTCAAAGTGCACCGCCGTCTTCTGGTGGCGGCTGGCGCGAACCGGCGCGGCCTGGGTTCAGCCAACCTGCCCCGCAGCAGAATTATCAACAGCCTGCTCCAGCCGCTCCGGTGGGCAGCGGCTTCCTCGGCGGCGCGATGAAAACCGCAGCCGGCGTGGCCGGTGGTGTATTGCTGGCCGAAGGCATCAGCAGCCTGTTCAACCACAACTCGCAACAGCCGCAAGTCGTGGAAGAAATCATTCGTGAGGAGCCAGCGCCTGCCAGTGACAACGGCAACTGGGGCAATGACGACCAGAAGTACGCCGGCAACGACAGCTGGGGCAGCAACAATTCGGACAGCTTTGCCGACAGCGATTATTCCGACGATTCTTCCTCCTTCGGCGACGACGATTCCTTCGTCTGACCCACCCAGACCGGGGCGACTCGTTGCCCCGGTCTGATTTTTCCCGGAAACCTTCTCGCGGCTGGCATACTTGCACCCTTTCCGGGCCCTGGCGCCTGGCTGTCATGAGGAAGTGCGGTGAAGAAAATTGCAGTGTTCGCCGATGTGCAAAACCTCTATTACACCGTCCGCCAGGCCTATGGTTGCCACTTCAACTACGCCGCGTTGTGGGCTGACATCAGCTCGCGCGGGCAGATAGTCGAGGCGTACGCGTATGCCATCGACCGTGGCGACAGCAAGCAGCAGCAATTCCAGCAGATCCTGCGCAACCTGGGCTTTACGGTAAAACTCAAGCCCTACATCCAGCGCAGCGACGGTTCGGCCAAGGGCGACTGGGACGTGGGCATCACCCTCGACATCATGGACGCCGCCGACCACGTCGACGAAATCGTGCTGGCCTCCGGCGACGGTGATTTCGACATGCTGCTCGACCGGGTTATCCACAAGCATGGCGTCGAGGCCGTGGCCTATGGTGTACCGGGGCTGACGGCCAATTCATTGATACGCGCCGCCAGCCGGTATGTGCCGATCGAAGGCGCGTTGTTGCTCAAATAAATGCTAAGACGGAGTTGGAACAGGTTTGGAACGTATAGCGGTCATCGACTTTGAAACCACCGGCATCACCCCGAGCAGCCGTTGCCGGGCCACGGAAATCGCGGTGGTCATCCTTGAGCGTGGCCAGATCGTGGACCGCTACCAGAGCCTGATGAAAACCGGCGTGCACGTGCCCGCGTTCATCGAACAACTCACCGGCATCAGCAACGCCATGCTGCGCAGCGCGCCGCCGGCGGAGCGGGTGATGAATGAGGTCAATGAGTTCGTCGGCGTCACGCCGTTGCTGGCGCACAACGCCGCGTTCGACCAGAAGTTCTGGGACTTTGAGCTGGGTCTGATCCGCCGCACCCGTTTGCAGAAGTTCGCCTGTTCGCTGCTGCTGGCGCGTCGCCTGATGCCATCGGCGCCCAACCACAAGCTCGGCACGTTGAACGCCTACGCCCAACTGCCCCACACCGGCAAGGCTCACCGGGCGATGGCGGATGCGGAGATGGCCGCCAACCTCACGGCCCACCTGGCCCAGGAACTGCGCGGGACCCATGGCTTGCGTGAACTGACCCATGATCTGCTGTGCACCTTGCAGAAAGTGCCGGCGGCGAAGATCAATGAACACCTGAAGAAGCATCGCGGGTTCTGAGCTCGCCACAAATCCGTGTGGGAGCGGGCTTTTGTGGTGAGCGGGCTTGCCCCGCGCTGGGCTGCGTAGCAGCCCCAAAACCTGACACTCCGTTCTAACTGAAAGAACGCGGCGCCCTTAATTGGGGCTGCTCCGCAGCCCAGCGCGGGGCAAGCCCGCTCACCACAACGTCTCGGTTGTCAGGCTATTGTGGCTGCACACACTCCAACGCCCGATCCACCACCCCCTTCGCCATCCCCACCAAATGCATCACCGCCCGCTGCTGCGCGCTCAGCACCTCAGCCGAGTCCTGCACCGTCTCCACCGCGCAATGCAGCAAATCCGCCGCATGGGCGAGGGCGTCTTCGAAGCTCAGGTTGTCGTTCAGAATGAAATGGGGCGCATCCGGTGAGGACGCTTTGAGGTAGTAGTCGATGGCGCGGCGGTTGAGCAGGGCGTCTTCGCTGAGGAAGGCTGCGCCGTTGCCAGTTGATGCGAAAGTTGCTTTGACCATGTCGAAACTCCAGGTTATTTAACTCGCTCCTTCTGTCAATTTCGGCTTGCACTTCCGGTCATCGATGGGTCGATGACGCGAGGCAGGTTAGTCGTGCAGTCTCGGTGTAACAAGAGGGTTAGAACTTGCTCGGAAAATTCCCGCAAGTGAATACGACCGGTCTTGCTGGCCTTTAAAAACGGCCCTCTGATATCTATTCAGTTACTCAGGGGGAAAGGAGTTCGGTTAAATGAGGGCCGAGATCAGCGAAAAAGTAATCCAACTGTTCGTCGACATCATTGGCTTCATCGACCGAAGCCAGGTGACGGAACAAACGGATTTCATCCGCGACTTCAAGATCATTGATGACGACCTGACCTGCTTCGTCATGCAGATCAAATGGCAATTCAATCTGCAAGCCACTCAGGCAGATTGGGATCACATCACCACGATCAAGCAGATTGTCGATTTGATTGTTGAGCGCTCAAATCTGCTTTGATGCAAC
>NZ_JBBGYS010000065.1:0-32046 GCF_037479595.1 Pseudomonas sp. MYb541
CCCCCACCCCCCCCGGGCCCCCCGCCCCCCCCCCCCCCCCCCCCCCTTCTGTCTGGAAGAACCCGCATGACCCCCACTTCTCCTATTCCCCTTGGGCGCCTGTTGCTGGGCCTGGCCCTGGGCGCCGCACTGCCCGTGCAAGCCGATGACACCACCCTGACCGGCGACTGGGGCGGCCTGCGCCGTGAACTCGACGCGCAAGGCATCCGTTTTACCGGCGACTACAGCGGCGAAACCGCCTACAACGCTCACGGCGGCCAGCACCGTTCTGCGCGTTACTCGCAGAACCTCAAGCTGGGCGTGCAGTTCGACCTGGGCAAGCTGTATGGCTTCAATAATGGCGATCGCATCCAAGTCACTATCAACGACCGTCGTGGCAACAGCGCTTCCGAGGATTTGGTGGGCAACCGCCTGCCAATCCAGGAAAACTACGGCGGCCTCTACACGCGCCTGACCGAGCTGAGCTACGAGCGCACCCTGTTTACCCCGGCACTCAACGTCAAGCTCGGCTACATGGCCATGGGCAACGACCTCGGCGGCCTGGACAGCGGGATCCTGTGCAACTTCATGAACGCCGGTTTCTGCGGGCACCCGCTGAATATGTCCGGCGGCAGTGGCTGGACCAACTACCCGAATGCGCGCCTGGGTGCGCGGGTGAAATACGACTTCGCCCCCAACTGGCAACTGCGCGTCGCCGCGTTCAACGTGGACCCGGAAAGCAACGGCAATTCCAGCCGCGCCTGGAAGCTGAGCCCCAAACACACTACCGGCACCGTGGTGCCGATCGAGTTGGTGTACAAACACGCGGGCAACCTGCCGGGTGAATACAAGCTGGGCTATTACTACGACAGCTCCGACGTGAAACGCATCGGCAGCAACAAGGAGGTCAGTGGTCGCGGCGGTCACTACCTGCTGATCGACCAGGCCGTTTGGGCTTCCGACTCCTCCGCTGGCCGCGTGCTGCACGCCTTCGGCCAATACTCCGCCGCCAGTGAAGCGGCCTCGCCGTTCAGCAAATGGTATGGCGCGGGCGTGGTGCTGTACAAACCGTTCGAAGGCCGGCCGCGTGACACCCTGGCCCTGGGTTATGGTCGCGCCGTACCCAACCCCCGCAGCCGCGAGGTGCAGGAATTGGCCGCGTTCAACGCCGGTAACGACTACCCCAACCTGAACAATGCAGAACAGCTGATCGAACTCAGCTACGGCTACCAGGCCACGCCCTGGCTGACCCTGCGCCCGGATGTGCAATACATCCTCGAACCGGGGGCGTTCTCAGGCGAGAACATCGACAACGCGCTGGTGCTGGGCTTGCAAGTCAAGGCCGTGTTCTAGGCCTCACTCTGCTGATACTCGCGTGGCGTACATCCAAACTCGCGGCGGAACACCGTGTGCAGGTACTGCGCGGATTTGAAGCCGCAGCTTTGCGCAATATCGGCAATCGCCAGGGCCTGATTCTGCAGGCCCTTGGCGGCCGCGGCGAGTTTGAAGCGCAGGATCTCGTCATGCACGCTGCACCCGCGTTCCTTGCGAAAATGCGACTCCAGGGATGAACGCGATATCCCCACGTACCCCGCCACTTGGGCTGTCTTGATCCCTTGGCACGCGTACTGACGGATAAACAACAACGCCTGCATCACATACGGATTGCCCAAGGGCTGATGCAGGCTGGACGCTTGCACATTGATTGACTCCGGTGGCACCAGGATCTGCTCCGCCTTACAAGGCTTGCCGTGCAACATCTGATGCAGCAACGCGGCGGCGGTACGGCCCATGGTTTCCGTACCCTGGATCACCGAACTCAACGGCACCCGTGTGAGGGTTCGGGTCAGCGGATCATTGTCGATGCCGATCAGCGCCACCTCTTCCGGCACGGCAATCCCTGCCGTGAGACACGCTTGCAGCAACTGCCGCGCGCGGGCGTCGGTGACGGCGATGATGCCGATGGGTTTTGGCAGGCTGTGCAGCCAGGCGATTTGCTGTTCGACGGCGCTGTCCCACAGCGGCGCACTGGTGCCCAGCCCACGATAGACCTCGACCTGCAAACCGTCCCGTTGCAGCAGGCGGCGAAAGGCTTTTTCACGCTCCTGGGCCCAGCGATTGGCCTGGGCTTCAGGCAGGCTGAAACAGGCAAACCGGGTCAGGCCGGCCTCGATCAAATGTTCGTAGGCCAACTTGATCAACGCATAGTTGTCCGTGGCCACGTAGGGAATGCCCTTGGGATAGGCGCGCACATCCTCGTAAGAACCCCCAACCGCCACCACCGGCACCTTGCTCTCGGCCAGCGCCTCGCCAATCAGCGGGTCGTCGAAGTCGGCAATGATGCCATCGCCCTGCCAGCGCTCGATGCCTTTGAGGCGACACAGAAAGTCTTCTTCCAGGAACAAGTCCCAGGAGGCGCGAGTGCTGCTCAGGTAATTGCCGATGCCGGCGATGATGCCACGGTCGTAGATTTTGCTGCCGTTGAACAGCAAGGCAATGCGGTGCACGGGCGGTAGGGTTTTCATTGTTGTTGTCCTGGGCCGATCAAAACAGACTAGTCCCTGCCACGCAAAATCGCACCGTCTCTTGGTGATTTTCGTAATCGGCAGGCCGCACGCCGTTGCTAGTATCGAGTCACCGCCAAGAACAATAAGGAAAACGCCATGCCGTACTTCCCCGGTGTCGAGAAGGTTCGCTTCGAAGGCCCCAATAGCGATGCCCCCCTCGCCTTTCGCCATTACGACGCCAACAAGCTCATCCTCGGCAAACCCATGCGCGAACACTTGCGCATGGCGGCCTGTTATTGGCACACCTTCGTCTGGCCGGGGGCGGATATGTTTGGGGTGGGCACCTTCAAGCGGCCGTGGCAGCGCAGCGGCGACCCGATGGAATTGGCCATCGGCAAGGCAGACGCCGCCTTCGAATTTTTCTCCAAGCTGGGCATCGACTACTACAGCTTTCACGACACGGACGTCGCCCCCGAAGGCAGCTCGCTCAAGGAATACCGCCACCACTTTGCGCAGATGGTCGATCACCTGGAGCGCCATCAGGAACAGACCGGGATCAAGCTTCTTTGGGGCACTGCCAACTGCTTCAGCAACCCGCGCTTTGCCGCCGGCGCCGCCAGTAACCCGGACCCGGAGGTGTTTGCCTACGCCGCTGCCCAAGTTTTCAGCGCGATGAATGCGACCCTGCGGCTCAAGGGCGCCAACTATGTGCTGTGGGGTGGCCGCGAAGGTTATGAAACCCTGCTCAACACCGACCTCAAGCGCGAGCGCGAACAACTCGGGCGCTTCATGCGCATGGTGGTGGAACACAAGTATAAGATCGGCTTCAAGGGCGACCTGCTGATCGAACCCAAGCCCCAGGAACCGACCAAGCACCAATACGATTACGACAGCGCCACGGTGTTTGGCTTCCTGCATGAATACGGCCTGGAACAGGAGATCAAGGTAAACATCGAGGCCAACCACGCGACCCTGGCCGGGCACAGCTTTCATCATGAGATTGCCACCGCCGTGTCCCTGGGGATCTTCGGCAGTATCGACGCCAACCGAGGCGACCCGCAGAACGGCTGGGATACCGACCAGTTCCCCAACAGCGTCGAAGAGATGACCCTGGCCACCTATGAAATCCTCAGGGCTGGCGGTTTTAAGAACGGCGGCTATAACTTCGACTCCAAGGTGCGTCGCCAGAGCCTGGACGATGTGGACTTGTTCCACGGGCATGTGGCGGCCATGGATGTGCTGGCCCTGGCACTGGAACGCGCGGCGGCGATGGTCGAGAACGACCGGTTGCAGCAGTTCAAGGACCAACGTTATGCCGGCTGGCAGCAACCGTTGGGCCAGGCCGTGCTGGCGGGTGAGTTCAGCCTGGAATCACTGGCTGAGCATGCGTTTGCCCAGGAGCTGAACCCGCAGGCGGTGAGTGGGCGGCAGGAGATGCTTGAAGGTGTTGTGAATCGCTTTATCTACCGCTAGCACTGTGGCGAGCGGGCTTGCTTGTGGGGTGTTGGCTTGTTTGTGGTGAGCGGGCTTGCCCCGCGCTGGGGCGCGTAGCGGCCCCACTGCAGGCGATGTGTTTTTACCTGACACTCTGAGGTGCCTGGTTTTGGGGCTGCTTCGCAGCCCAGCGCGGGGCAAGCCCGCTCACCACGGATACAGTGTTTGTCTAGAGTCTTCCAACAACAATAAAAGGACGCACAATCATGAAACGTACACTCATCGCCACTGCCCTGGCCCTGCTCGCCCTGCCAGTCATGGCCGACTCAGCCCACCCGAAAATCGGCTTTTCCATCGACGACCTGCGCCTGGAACGCTGGTCCCGCGACCGCGACTACTTCGTCGCAGCTGCAGAAAAACTCGACGCCAAGGTCTTCGTGCAATCGGCCGATGCCAACGAGCAGAAGCAGATCTCGCAGATTGAAAACCTGATTTCCCGTGGCGTCGACGTGATCGTCATCGTGCCGTTCAACGCCACCGTGCTCACCAACGCCGTCGCAGAAGCCAAGAAAGCCGGGATCAAGGTAGTGTCCTACGACCGCCTGATTCTCAACGCGGACATCGACGCCTACATCTCCTTCGATAACGAAAAAGTCGGCGAAATGCAGGCCAGCGGCGTGTTGCAAGCGGCGCCCAAGGGCAACTACTTCCTGCTCGGCGGCGCGCCCACCGATAACAACGCCAAGGTGCTCCGCGAAGGCCAGATGAAGGTGCTGCAACCGGCCATCGACAAGGGCGATATCAAGGTGGTCGGCCAGCAGTGGGTCAAGGAGTGGAACCCCACCGAAGCCCTGAGCATCGTCGAAAACGCCCTGACCCGGAACAACAACAAAATCGACGCCATCGTCGCCTCCAACGACGCCACCGCTGGCGGTGCGATCCAGGCCCTGGCCGCGCAGAAACTGGCGGGCAAGGTGCCGATCTCCGGGCAGGACGCCGACCTGGCCGCGATCAAGCGCGTGATCGACGGCACCCAAACCATGACGGTGTACAAGCCGCTCAAGCTGATCGCCACCGAAGCCGCCAAGCTCTCGGTGCAACTGGCGCGTAACGAGAAGCCGACCTACAGCTCGCAGTACGACAACGGCAGTAAGAAGGTCGACACCATCCTGCTCACGCCTACCCCGCTGACCAAAGCCAATATCGATCTGTTGGAGAAAGACGGGTTCTATACCAAAGAGCAGATTGCCGGGCAGTGACCGCCATGTCCGACTACATGCTGCAAATGAACGGCATCGTCAAAACCTTTGGCGGTGTCAACGCCCTCAACGGCATCGACATCAAGGTACGGCCGGGGGAATGCGTCGGCCTGTGCGGCGAGAACGGCGCCGGTAAATCAACCCTGATGAAGGTGCTGTCGGCGGTTTATCCGTACGGCACCTGGGACGGTGAAATCCTCTGGGACGGGCAGCCGCTCGAGGCTCAGTCGATCAGCGAGACCGAGGCGGCGGGGATCGTGATCATTCACCAGGAACTGACCCTGGTGCCTGACTTGTCGGTGGCCGAAAACATCTTCATGGGCCACGAACTGACCTTGCCGGGTGGGCGCATGAACTACCCGGCGATGATCCACCGCGCCGAAGCCTTGATGCGCGAGCTCAAGGTACCGGACATGAACGTCGCGCTGCCGGTGTCGCAGTACGGCGGCGGCTACCAGCAACTGGTGGAAATCGCCAAGGCCCTGAATAAACAGGCGCGCCTGTTGATTCTCGATGAGCCCTCCTCGGCCCTGACGCGCTCTGAAATCGAAGTACTGCTGGACATCATCCGAGGCCTCAAGGCCAAGGGCGTGGCCTGCGTGTACATCTCCCACAAGCTCGATGAAGTGGCGGCAGTGTGCGACACCATCGCAGTGATCCGCGATGGCAAGCACATCGCAACCACCGCCATGGCCGACATGGACATCGCGAAGATCATCACCCAGATGGTCGGCCGCGAGATGAGCAACCTCTACCCCACCGAACCGCACGAGGTGGGCGAGGTGATTTTCGAAGCGCGCAACGTCACCTGTCATGACGTGGACAACCCCAAGCGCAAGCGCGTGGACGACGTGTCGTTTGTGCTCAAGCGCGGGGAGATCCTCGGCATCGCCGGGCTGGTCGGCGCCGGGCGTACAGAACTGGTGTCGGCGCTGTTCGGCGCCTACCCTGGCCGCTACAACGCCGAGGTGTGGCTGGACGGCCAGGTGATCGACACGCGCACGCCGCTCAAATCGATCCGCGCCGGGCTGTGCATGGTGCCCGAGGATCGCAAGCGTCAGGGCATCATCCCCGACCTGGGCGTGGGCCAGAATATCACCCTGGCGGTGCTCGACACCTACGCGCACCTGACCCGCATCGACGCCGAGGCCGAACTGGGCAGCATCGACCAGCAGATCGCGCGCATGCACCTCAAGACCGCCAGCCCGTTCCTGCCGATCACCAGCCTGTCCGGCGGCAACCAGCAAAAGGCCGTGCTGGCGAAAATGCTGATGGCCAAGCCCAAGGTACTGATCCTCGACGAACCCACACGCGGCGTCGACGTGGGCGCCAAATACGAGATCTACAAGTTGATGGGCGCGCTGGCGGCCGAAGGCGTGGCGATCATCATGGTTTCGTCGGAGCTGGCCGAAGTCCTCGGCGTTTCCGACCGCGTGCTGGTGATCGGCGACGGCCAGTTGCGCGGTGACTTCGTCAACAAGGGGCTCACCCAGGAACAGGTGCTCGCCGCCGCGCTCAGCCAACACAACAATAATGATCGGAAGACCGCGTAGATGAATCAGGTCAAACACCTTTTCACCCGCTACAAAATGCTCGCCCTGGTCATCGCCGTGGCGGTGATCTGGGTGTTTTTCAGCTGGCAGACCGAGGGTGGCTTCCTTACACCGCGCAACCTGTCCAACCTGCTCCGGCAGATGTCGATCACCGGGATTCTGGCGTGCGGCATGGTGCTGGTGATTATCAGCGGCGAGATCGACTTGTCGGTGGGGTCATTGCTGGGCTTGCTCGGCGGGTTGGCGGCGATTCTGGATGTGGTTTATCACATTCCATTGCTCGCCAACTTGAGCCTGGTGGCGCTGTGCGGCTTGATGATCGGGCTGGCCAACGGCTACATGACGGCGTACCTGCGGATCCCGTCGTTCATTGTCGGCTTGGGCGGGATGCTGGCGTTTCGCGGGATTCTGCTGGGGATTACCGGCGGCACCACCATTGCGCCGGTTTCACCGTCGCTGGTGTATGTGGGCCAGGGATATTTGCCGCATTCGGTAGGTATCGGCCTGGGTGTTCTATTGTTCGCGCTCACGCTTTTTTTGACCTGGAAGCAGCGGCGTAATCGAGCGCTGCATGGTCTGACTGCGCACTCGCTGACGCGTGACCTGGTGCGCGTGGCGGTGATCGGCGCCGTACTGGCCGGCTTCGTCACGACCCTCAACAGCTACGACGGGATTCCCGTGCCCGTCTTGCTGCTGCTGGTGTTATTGGGCGTGTTCAGCTACGTCACCAGCCAGACCGTATTTGGCCGTCGCGTGTACGCGGTGGGCAGCAATATGGAAGCCACACGTTTGTCCGGGATCAACGTGCAGGCGGTGAAGTTGTGGATCTTCGGCATCATGGGCGTGATGTGCGCGCTGGCCGGGTTGGTCAACACGGCTCGCCTGGCGGCCGGCTCGCCGTCGGCGGGGAGCATGGGCGAGCTGGATGCCATCGCCGCGTGTTTTATTGGCGGCACCTCCATGCGCGGCGGCTCGGGCACGGTGTACGGCGCGTTGCTCGGGGCATTGGTGATCACCAGTCTGGACAATGGGATGTCAATGCTGGATGTGGACAGTTACTGGCAGATGATTGTGAAGGGCAGCATTTTGGTGTTGGCGGTTTGGGTAGATGTGAGCACACGTACCGGCAGACGCTGACCGTCTCACTTGCCGAGCAACACCGCCCCGTCCCCCACATGCCCCAAACGATCCCCCGGATTGCGCAGCGGGCAGTCATCCAGGGAGAGACACCCGCAGCCAATGCAGCCGTCCAGTTGGTCGCGCAGTTGCGTGAGGCTGTTGATTCGCTCATTCAACATGTCTCGCCAATGTGTGGAAAGCTGCGTCCAATCCTTGGCCGTCAGCGGTCTCCCCGACGGCAGTTGCTCCAGCGCAGCCTTGATGGTTGCCAATGGAATTCCCGCGCGCTGCGCCACCTTGATCACAGCAATGCGGCGAAGGACATCACGATGATAGCGGCGCTGATTGCCCGGGCTGCGTTGCCCGTGGATCAAGCCCTTGGCTTCGTAAAAATGCACAGTCGCCACGGTCACCCCGCTACGCCGCGCCAACTCGCCTACCCCGAGGGGGATGTGCACATCGATTTTCGGTTCCATCGGCGGCTTGACCTCATCTATACATGAGGTCTTATAAAGAGTGTCGGCCTGTCCTGGCAAGCCTTCATTCCTTTGACATGGAGTCTCCATGAATACCACACAAACCTCTCCCTCCAACTGGGCCGCCTTGCTGTCGGGTGCAAACGGCGTAAGGTCACTGGCCCTGGCAGGCGGCGTGGTGCTGCATGCGATCAACGTCTACATCGCCACCACGATTCTGCCGTCAGTGGTCCAAGACATCGGCGGCATCGACTATTACGCTTGGAATACCACGCTGTTTGTCGCCGCCTCGATCCTCGGTTCGGCGTTGTCTGCGCGCTTGCTTGGCCGCCTGGGGCCGCGTGGGGCTTACGTGTTTGCCAGCCTGGTGTTCGCTGGCGGGGCATTGGCCTGCGCATTTGCACCTTCCATGCCCGTGATGCTGGTCGGACGGCTGGTACAGGGCCTGGGCGGTGGGTTCTTGTTCGCTCTGTCTTACGCGATGATTCGAATGGTGTTCGATGAACACTTGTGGCCACGCGCAATGGCGTTGGTCTCGGGGATGTGGGGGGTCGCGACGCTGGTTGGGCCAGCGGTGGGCGGGGTGTTTGCCGAGCTGGGCATCTGGCGGGCGGCATTCTGGTCGTTGATTCCCGTGGCCGGGTTGTTCGCAATGCTGGCCGCGGCGGTGCTGCCTAGGCGCAGCCCTGATAGCGCTGAACCCACACCGTTGCCGCTCGCTCAGTTGTGGTTACTGACGGCAGCGGTACTGGCGGTGTCGGCCGGCAGTGTCTCTTCCACCCTGCCCCTGAACCTTCTGGGGCTCGCCGCGGCAGCGATGCTCACTGTGCTGCTGATCATCACAGAAAGCCGGGCCCGCCATCGACTGTTGCCCGCTGGAGCCTTTCGACTCACCACTGCGCTTGGCGCGCTGTACGCCACGATGTCGTTGTTGGCGGTCGCCGTGACCAGTGGCGAAATCTTTGTGCCGTTGTTTCTTCAAGTTCTGCACCACCAAACGCCGCTGGTAGCCGGTTATCTTGCAGCACTGATGGCGGCCGGTTGGACGCTGGGGTCAATCGCCAGCGCGGGAATGACGGGCAGGAATGTTCGCCTGGCGATCCTGGCTGGGCCGATCCTGGGTGTTGTGGGCATGCTGGCGCTGGCGCTTTTAATGCCTCGCGAAAGCGATGGCGGTGCGCAGACGCTTACGCCAATTTGCCTGGCCCTTGCCCTGATCGGCCTGGGGGTAGGTCTGGCGTGGCCGCACTTGCTTACCCGAGTGTTCCAGGTGGCACCCGCAGGCGAACAGGACCTGGCTTCTGCGTCGATTACCACGGTGCAACTGTTCGCCACTGCGTTTGGCGCAGCACTGGCGGGCATGGTAGCGAACATCGCGGGCCTCACTGAACCCGGCGGCATTGAAGGCACAGCAAGCGCTGCGGTTTGGTTGTTTGGGGTGTTTGCGCTGGCGCCGGTGATGGGTATTCTGATTGCCAGGCGGGTCGTTCAACCGATCGGTTAGCGGCCGCTGATTCTTGACAGCCGACTAAAAAACGTAACAGCTGCTACGGTCTTCATTCTCATAGCGCCACGACTGGATAATGCCCTCACCCGAGACGAGCACGGAGTATCGACAGTCGCGGATCCAGGTCACGAAGTAGCGCTGGCTGTCGCCCTCCTTCACAACCTGGTCATAGACTTTTTTCTTGTTGACCGGGGACCAATAGGAATCGCCACAGCCGCGGCTGCAATCGTCATAGAGGTGGGCATCGAAGCGCGTGCCGACAAACGCATTCATGCCGTCCGTCCATACCGAATAAGACGGCGCACAACCGGCCAGCAACGTGCCCAACAAGGCGATACCCATGATTGCTTTCAAAGCGTTCTCCCATGGACGGGCGCAGGGAGCCATTCCATGCCTGAAAAGTCATTTATCGTGACGCAGGGCTGGTTTCATCTTCTTTGTAAGCCGAAATCAGCATGTAGATGGCGACCAGCAACAAGTAAACCAGCGTCAGGACAGCCAACCAGAAAACGCCGTATCGGGCCATATACGCGTCGAGGCCAATGACATCCTCAGATACTCGAACCTGTGCCACACCATCGCTGTAGCCGATGTGTACGTCTTTCTCCCTGAGCGTTTCCAGATCACCTTGAAAATAAACCCAGATCCTGTAGACGCCGTTTTGCACAATCGCCGGAATCTCCACGCTGCTCATCAAATCCGGTTTGAGGGTATCTATGCGTGAATCGTCCCTGATCTGAACGACGCCTTTCGCTGGCAGTTTGACGTGGACCTCCTTGATCACCTTGCTGCCGGTATTCCTGAGCGTGATCAACAGCCTGACAGGGTAATTGTCGGGCCCGCGTTCGAACGGCGCCTCGAATAAAGCCAGATAGGGTGCCTGGCTGAGGTCAACGATCTTATTGATCTGTTCGTGGCTGAGCGCACCGTTGCCGGCATTCTTGATGTCGTCATACAGACGTGTGTACTTGAGGTGTTCAGAAATCGTACCCAAGCGCTCGGTGAATAGACGTGGCGCACTGTCGTATTGGTAGGAAAGATCGGCCTCGAGTTTGTTGTCGTCCTTGAAAACCATATACATGCTCAGGATTGACAGCAGTGCCCCCGGCAAGGCCAGCAGTGTTCCGAATTTTACCCAGCTCAACGTAGCATTTCCCTATTGATTGACTTGACTGTGTCGCTCGCTGGGTGAGCGTGCCAAGTTCCTCTGAGTAGAGCAAGCACCCCGCTCCTGGCGCTGGAGCATCTGCTGGAGACGGGTTAAAAAAATGTGGGCGCTGGCTTGCCCGCGATAGCGGTGTATCAGTACCCGATGTGCTGACTGATACCACGCTATCGCGGGCAAGCCCGCTCCCACAGTTGACCGCGTACTGGCTTTAGTTATTTGGAGACTGGCATGGCGAATTCCGCGCCCTGCTCAATACTTTCCGACCAGCGTTGCATGATCGACTTCTGCTTGGTGTAGAACCGCACACCCTCCGTACCGTATGCATGCATGTCGCCAAACAAGCTCTTCTTCCAACCACCGAAGCCATGCCACGCCATCGGCACCGGGATCGGCACGTTGATGCCGACCATGCCCACTTCGATGCGCCGCGCAAATTCACGGGCGATGTTGCCGTCGCGGGTGAAGCAGCTCACGCCGTTGCCGAACTCATGATCGTTGACCAGCTTGATGGCCTCGGCGAAGTCATTCACACGCACGCAGGCCAGCACCGGGCCGAAGATTTCTTCGCGGTAGATGCTCATTTCTTTGGTCACATGGTCGAACAGCGTCGCGCCCAGCCAGAAGCCGTTTTCCAGGCCTGCTTCAGTGGGCACATAGTCACGCCCATCCAACAGCAATTGTGCGCCAGCCTGCACGCCTTGTTCGATATAGCCGCTGATGCGTTCCAGCGCCGCACGGGACACGATCGGACCCATCTCGGCTTTCAAATCGCGACCGTCGGTGATGCGCAGTTGCTTGGCGCGTTCGGTCAGGGCGGCGATGACTTTGTCGCCCACATCGCCGACCAGCACCGCTACGGAGATGGCCATGCAGCGCTCGCCGGCACTGCCGTAGGCAGCGCCCATCAGGGCATCGACAGTTTTTTCGATATCGGCGTCAGGCATCACCACCATGTGGTTTTTCGCGCCGCCCAGGCCTTGTACGCGCTTGCCGTTACGGGCGCCGGTTTCGTAGATGTATTGGGCGATCGGGGTAGAGCCAACGAAACTCAGGGCCTTGACGTCCGGGTGTTCGATCAGCGCGTCCACTGACTCCTTATCGCCTTGAACCACGTTGAACACACCTTTTGGCAAGCCGGCTTCACGCAGCAGTTCGGCCATGAACAGCGAGGCGCTTGGGTCGGTCGGGCTTGGCTTGAGGATGAAGGTGTTGCCCGCCGCGATGGCGATCGGGTACATCCACATGGGCACCATCACCGGGAAGTTGAACGGCGTGACACCGGCCACTACGCCCAGGGGCTGGCGCAGGGTCCAGTTGTCCATGCCACGGGAAACCTGATCAGAGTGTTCGCCCTTGAGCAGGTTGGGAATGCCGCAGGCAAATTCGAGGATGTCGATGCCACGGTCAACTTCGCCCTGGGCGTCGGTGAAGACCTTGCCGTGTTCAGCGACGATGATGCGCGCCAGGTCGTCCTTGCGTTCACGCAGCAGATGCAGGTATTCGAACAGCACACGGGCGCGGCGGATCGGCGGCGTGTCGGCCCAACCGGCGAACGCGGCCTGGGCGGCGGCGACGGCTTCGGACACGGTCTGGCGGCTGGCCAGGGCAACGCGTCCGGTCTTTTCGCCGGTGGCCGGGTTGAAGACGTCCTGATAGCGATCATCGCGGGATACGCGCTGGTCGTTGATGTAGTGCTCGATGGTGGTGGTCATGGCAGCAGATCCCAGGTGAGTAGCGATGGGCATCACGATAGGCTTTAGATTTGTTCCAAACCAGAGCAGAATCCAGAACTTATTGTCCATACTGGCGAACAATACAATCATGGAAAAGGCTGAGATCGAGGGGCTGTGGACCCATATCCACTGGCTGTCAATACTGGAGGAGCAAGGCACGTACACCGCCGCCGCCGCACGCCTGGGTGTCAGTAAGTCCGCCGTGAGCCAGCGTATTTCCGACCTGGAAAAGGCCACCGGCACGCGGCTGGTGACGCGCACCACGCGCAGCGTCCGGTTGACCGATGCAGGACTGTCGTTGACTCGCGAAGTGCGCAGCGCTTATGAACAGATCGCCCGCAGCTTCTCGTCAGTGCGCGATTCGGTCGGGGAGATTCGCGGACTGGTGCGGCTGACAGCGCCTGTCGCGTTTGCCCGTCAGCAACTGGTGCCGCATCTGTCGGAATTTTTGCAGCAGTACCCGCAGGTGCGTATCCAATTGGATGTGTCGGATGCCCTGAGTTCACTGGCCGCCGAGGGCTACGACTTGGCCGTGCGCCACGGTTTCCAAGTGCCGGAAACCCATGTGGCCTGGAAGCTGTGCGACACCGGCTCGGTGCTGGTGGCCACCCAGGATTACCTGCAACGCCACGGCGAACCGCGCGAGCCCGGCGACCTGTCCGCGCATAACTGCCTGTTCTACCCGCGCGGCACCGACCAGCCCGCCTGGACCTTCGAGCGCGGCACTAAACACGTCGAACGCCTCACCGTGCCGATCTCCGGCAGCTTCGCCACCAATAACAGCGAAGCCTTGCGCGATTCGGCGCTCAACCACCTGGGCATCGCCCTGCTGCCGGATTTCAGCGCCCATGCCGCCCTTTCCAGCGGCAAGTTGGTGCAGGTGCTCAAGGGCTGGATGCTCAAGGGCGCGTTTGCCGATGAGATCTACCTGATCCGGCCGTATTCGCCGCATGTGCCGAAGGCGGTGAGTGTGTTGGTGGAGTTTCTTAAGGGAAAATTGTCGGGTGGGTTCAAGTTCTTTGGGTGACTTAATAAGGCATCGTCATTAAGTTCTTGGATTGGAAGCCATAACCTTGCAGGAAGCTTGCAATGGCTGAAATTTGTTGGCTGGTCAGTGTGGGATTCAAAGAGATGACATTGACTACCTGAACGTCTCCTTCAAAACAGTGCCACTCGACAAGTGCTAAAGAATCAGCCCAGATGTAGCGTGACGGAATGACCTCACCTCCAAATCCAAAAGGTGCCGCTCCCGGGCTGGGGTTAACAATACTGACGAGTAGGTCTGTAGCGATGAAATTTACTGGAATGGCGCGTACCTCATACCACTTGCCAGTTGGAAAAGGTCCATACACATCAACTAACCCTACCGCCAACGAAAGGATCGCAAGCAAGTCGGGGAATCGAACTCTAGGCTGGGTTAATAAAATGTCAGCCTCGTTTGTCGCAGGATTACCACCGTTTACCTTTTGGTAAACCCACCGAAAGTACGCCTTATTTCCATACGGTAAATAAACTCTGAAACCCAGCCCAAGCCCCTTGAGCGTGTTAACAATGTGAGTGGGAAATGCGATAGGTGGAGGATAGGTGCATGACCCATCGCTGATATCCGGGTCATTCCATCCGAGGGATTGAGCCGATGACAATGAAGACAAAGCAGCAAAGACGAGGCCAGCGAATACGGTTTGAAGTTTCATTTTTCTCTCCCTGAGTCTTCCTGAACCTACGGTATCGCCGGAATGCCGTAACCTGTCACATTTGACAGGTCGCTAGACTTTTTCGCGATCATAGGTATGGCTGGCCTGACAGTTTTCGCCCAAGGGATATTGCCAGGCAGAACAAAAAGTCCATAATGGACAAATAAGTTCAAAATCTGAGATCCCCATGCCTAGCACACCTCACGTGATCCACCAGGCCCAGGCCCGCGAACTGCTCGCCAAAATCGATGTGCCGCAGATCCTGCGCAAGCTGTTCCATGACCTGGCGGCCGGGCAAGCAGTACAGCCGGCGCAGCAACTGGTGGAGTTCCCGCAAGCGGCTGGCGACTTCATCAATTACCTGGGCGTGCTGGCCGAGGATGGGGTGTACGGGGTCAAGACCTCGCCGTATATCATGCGTGAGCAAGGGCCACTGGTGACCGCATGGACCTTGTTGATGTCAATGCAGACCGGCCAGCCACTGCTGCTGTGCGATGCCGCCGAGTTGACCACGGCACGTACGGCCGCTACGACTGCACTGGCGGTGGATGCGTTGGCGCCTTTAGCCGCGCGGCGTTTGGCGGTTATTGGCAGTGGCAAGGTGGCGCAAGCGCATTTGCACTATGCGAAGGATTTCAGGGATTGGCAGAACATCAGTGTGTATTCGCCAAGCCTGGCCAAGGCGCCCGCCGAGACCATCGAGCAGCTCAAAAGCCTGGACCCACGTGTGGTCATCGCCAAGAGCTGTGATGAGGCGGTAGAAGACGCCGACGTGATCCTGCTGTGCACCTCGTCAGCCGGGCCGGTGCTCGACCCGACGCGCCTGAGCAAACCGGCGTTGATCACTTCCATCAGCACCAACGCCCCGCGCGCCCATGAAGTACCGCCGCAGTCCCTCAACGGCATGCAGGTTTTCTGCGATTATCGCCAGACCACCCCAGGCTCAGCCGGTGAAATGCTGATCGCCGCTGAACAACACGATTGGGACCCGCGCGCTGTGGTCGGCGACCTGCCCGAACTGCTCAGCGACCACGTCCAGCGCCCGTCCTACGACCGCCACGTATTTTTCCGCTCCATCGGCCTGGGCCTGGAAGACATCGCACTGGCCAATGCCCTCTGGAGACAACTATGAGCCACGCAGACTTCATCATCATCGGCGGCGGCATTGCCGGTGCTTCCACGGGGTTCTGGCTGTCGCAGCACGGCAAGGTGATTGTGCTGGAACGCGAAAGCCACCCGGCGTATCACTCCACCGGGCGTTCTGCTGCCCTGTATACCGCCGCTTATGGCACGCCGCAGGTACGCGCGCTGACCCTGGCCAGCCGCGAGTTTTTCGACAACCCGCCGCCAGGCTTTTGCGAACATCCATTGCTCACGCCACGCGGCGAGATGACGGTGGATTTCATTGGCGATGCAGCCGAGTTGAACGCCCAGTACCTGAGTGCCAAGGCCACCGTGGCTCAGGTGGAACTGCTCAGCGCCGACGAAGCCTGTGCGAAACTGCCGATCCTGCGCCGCGAAAAAGTCCACGGGGCGCTGTATGACCCCACCGCCAGCGACATCGATACCGACGCCCTGCACCAGGGCTATCTGCGTGGCATCCGCCGCAACGGCGGCGAAGTGCGCACCGACAGTCATGTGCTCGGTTTGAGCCGCGACGCTGACGGCATCTGGCACGTGCAAACCCAAGACACAACCCATACCGCGCACGTCATCATCAACGCTGCCGGGGCCTGGGCCGACCATATCGGCGGGCTCGCCGGCGCCGCATCTATCGGCTTGCAGCCCAAGCGGCGCTCGGCGTTCATCTTCGCCGGTCCCGAAGGCATCGACAGCCACCATTGGCCAATGCTGGTGGCACTGGACGAATCCTTCTACATGAAACCCGACGCCGGCATGTTCCTCGGCTCACCGGCCAATGCCGATCCAGTGGAACCCCAGGATATCCAGCCCGAAGAACTGGACATCGCCATGGGCATCTACCAGATCGAAGAAGCCACCACCCTGACCATCCGCCGCCCGACCCGTACCTGGGCCGGCCTGCGCAGCTTTGTGCACGACGGTGATCTGCTATCGGGTTTCGACCCGATGATACCGGGCCTGTTTTGGGTTGCGGCACAAGGCGGCTATGGCATCCAGACCTCGCCGGCCATGGGCCAGGCCAGTGCTGCATTGGTGCGTGGCGCGCCGCTGCCGGAGGCTCTGACGCAGTTCGGCCTCGACGCTGGTATGCTCTCCCCTGCCCGCCTGGAGCCCCATTGATGAACACCGCTGAACAAGACAAGGTCATGCAGAACTTCCGTGCGATGGCTGACGCCATCGCCACCCTGTTCTTCCCCCACGCCGAAGCGGTGTTGCATGACCTGCGCTCGCAAAAAGTCGATTACATCGCCAACAATCTGTCCAAGCGCAGCATCGGTGATGACTCGGCGCTGGAGGACATGCTCAGTGATGACGTCAGCGATGTGAACATAGGCCCGTACGAAAAGCTCAACTGGGACGGTCAGAAAATCCGCAGCCTGAGTACCGTGCTGCATGACCACAAAGGTCGTCGGCTGGCGGTGCTGTGCATCAACCTGAATATCTCACTGTTTGAAAATGCCAAGGCGGCGCTGGACCTGTTCCTGTCGCCGAGCAAACTGATCCCGCAACCGGACTCGCTGTTTCGCGATGACTGGCAGGAGCGCATCAATACCTTCCTGCATGCGTGGATGCGCGAGCGCCAGTTGAGCCTCAACCTGCTGACCCGTGACCACAAGCGCGAGCTGGTGCTGGCGCTGCACGCCGAAGGGGCGTTCAAGGGCAAGAGCGCGTCGAACTATGTGGCCAATGTGCTGGGCATGGGGCGGGCGACGGTCTACAAGCATTTGAAGGAATTGAAGGGCTGATCAAGTGGAGGATCAGCCCTTGAGATTAAGCATCAATCGCCGTAGATGTCGGATTTGAAGTATTGCTGCGAGATCTTCTGGTACTCACCACTCGCACGAATGCCATCGATGGCCGCGTTCAACTCGCTGACCAACTCGGTATTACCCTTGCGCACCGCAATCCCTGCACCTTCGCCGACGTATTTCGGGTCCTTGAGTTCCGGGCCGACAAACGCGTAGCCCTTGCCGCGCGGCATCTGCAAGAAGTCATTCAGGGGAATGGTGTCGGCAAAGATCGCATCCAGCCGCCCGGCCGCCAGGTCCATGTAGATCTCTTCGTTATTGCTGTAGCGCTTGACGTTGATGCCCTTGGGTTCGAATACCTCGGTGGCATAACGATCAGTGGTGGTGGCGCGCTGTACGCCAATCGTCTTGCCCTTGAGGCTGGCATATTGGTCATCTACCACGGCGCCGTCCTTCATCACCAACCGCGATGAGGTGAAGTAGTACTTATGGGTGAAATCCACCGACTTCTTACGGTCTTCGTTGATGGTCATGGACGACAACGCCATGTCGATTTTCTTCACCTTGAGGGAAGGAATCAGACCGTCGAACTCACCTTCTACCCACACACACTTGACCTTCATCTGCGCGCACAGCGCATTGCCGATGTCGTAGTCGAAGCCGACGATCTTGCCTTCTTCCGTCTTGGACGCGAACGGCGGGTAAGCCGCCTCGATGCCGATGCGCAGGGGTTTCTCGGCGGCCATCAAATGGCTGGAAGCAAGTAGGCCTAGGGTCAGTGCGGTGATAAGGGAGCGCTTCTTCATGGGGGTGTTCTCGCAAGTTGTTGTTGGTTTGGCAAGCCTGAAGAAAGAGATGAAGCCAGTTTTTTGTACTTATAATTCCATATTGGACTTTTATGTCTTTATCGTCAATCACCCCGCTTGGCGGTTCAACACCCATGACTTTTTTGCACAACGCAACGGTGTTTTTGAGCGTTCTGCTCTGATTTCTGCGTGCCTATACTCGGTCCAGCCTCTCGGTTCAGCCGAGGGAAAGTCCCACAACAATAATTAAGGACAGCCACCATGACCCAGCCCTTCCTGGCCGCTCGGGATTTTCTGCTCGCTCACCGCACCGACTACGCCACCGCCGTACGGGATTTCCGTTGGCCGCAACTGGGCGAATTCAACTGGGCCCTGGACTATTTCGACGCCATGGCCGAGGGCAATGCGGCGGATGCGCTGTGGATCGTCGAGGAAGACGGCAGCGAGCAGCGCTACAGCTTCCAGCAACTGGCTACGCGCTCCAACCAGGTGGCCAACCACCTGCGCGCCCTCGGCGTGCGCCGGGGTGATCGTGTGTTGTTGATGCTCGGCAATGATGTGGCGTTGTGGGACACCATGCTCGCGGCCTTCAAGATCGGCGCGGTGGTCATCCCTGCCACAGCGTTGTTGAACCCCGATGACCTGCGCGACCGCATCGAGCGCGGGCAAGTTCGTCACCTGGTGGTGGGTGAAGCGCATGTGCACAAGTTCGCCGGGCTGGCGGACGGTTGCAGCCGCGTCTGTGTGGGGTCTGCCCCTGCCGGCTGGGTCGCGCACAATGCAGCCTTTGAACACCCCGAGCAGTTCGAGGCCGACGGCCGCACCCTGGCCACCGACCCGATGCTGCTGTATTTCACGTCCGGCACCACGTCCAAACCGAAGATGGTGCTGCACAGCCACCAGAGCTACCCCGTCGGCCACCTGTCGACCATGTACTGGATCGGCCTGCAACCGGGCGACCTGCACCTGAATATCTCATCACCGGGTTGGGCCAAACACGCCTGGAGTTGCCTGTTCGCCCCGTGGAATGCCGGCGCGTGCATCTTTATCCATAACGTCGCGCGGTTCAGCGCGCCGGCCTTGCTCAGTGCGTTGGAACGCTACGGCGTGACCAGCCTGTGTGCGCCACCCACGGTATGGCGCATGTTGATCCAAGAGGATCTCGCCAGCTACAAATCACGCTTGAGCCTGCGCGAACTGGTAGGCGCCGGTGAGCCGCTGAACCCGGAAATCATCGAACAGATCCAGCACGCCTGGGGCTTGCCGCTGCGTGATGGTTTCGGCCAATCGGAAACCACTGCCCTGGTGGGCAACACGCCCGGCCAGGTGCTCAAGCCCGGTTCCATGGGCCGCCCGTTGCCGGGCTATCAGGTTGCGCTGCTCGACCCGGATGGCAATCCTGGTACTGAAGGCGAAGTCGCCCTGCCCCTGGACGTTCGTCCGCTCGGCCTGATGCTCTGTTATGAGGACAGCCCGGAGAAAACCGCCGAGGTCATGCGTGATGGCTACTACCGCACCGGCGACACCGCGCAGATCGACGCCGACGGCTACATCACCTTCGTCGGTCGCGCCGACGATGTGTTCAAGGCCTCCGACTACCGCATCAGCCCATTCGAACTGGAAAGCGCCTTGATCGAACACCCGGCGGTCATGGAAGTGGCCGTGGTGCCGAGCCCCGACCCGGTGCGCCTGGCGGTGCCCAAGGCGTTCCTGATCCTGGCCCACGACGAACCGGGCAGTGCCGAGCTTGCCCGGCACATCCTCGCCTTCGCCCGTGAGCATTTGGCGCCCTACAAACGTGTGCGACGTATCGAATTCGTCACCGAACTGCCCAAGACCATTTCCGGGAAAATTCGTCGGGTAGAACTGCGCCAGATGGAAGTGTTGCGGCGTCAAAGTGACGCTCGGGGTGAGCATGAACACTTCGAGGAGGACTTCGTGCGGCCGACGGCCGAATCCTAGTCGCACAATCCTGTTGAATACTTGCCTGATCCTCCGACTTATCGACTAACGGATAGATAGCCCTTGTGCACTGGTCTAGAGTTCGTCGATAAGCGGCCAGTGCATTGACTATTAAAAAGGCCGCACCTACCGTTGATCAGCAGGTGAGCCATGGAATTACGAATCAACCAAAAGGCCTATCAGGTCGATGCCGACGCGGACACGCCATTGCTGTGGGTGATCCGCGATGACCTGGGCCTGACCGGCACCAAGTACGGCTGCGGCCTGGCCCAGTGCGGCGCCTGTTCGGTGCTGGTGGATGGCAATCTGGTGCGCTCCTGTGTCACGCCGGTTGCCGGGGTGGTCGGGCGGGAAATCACCACCATCGAAGCAATTGAAACCCATGAAGTGGGCAAGCGCGTGGTCGCGACCTGGGTCGAGCATCAGGTGGCGCAATGCGGGTATTGCCAGTCCGGTCAGGTGATGGCGGCCACTGCGCTGCTCAAGCACACCCCCGCGCCCAGCAAGGCGCAGATCGACGCAGCGATGATCAACCTGTGCCGCTGCGGCACCTATAACGCCATACACGCGGCCGTCGACGCCCTGGCCAAACAGGAGGGCGCTTGATGAACATCCTCAACGAACTGCTGGATGCACCGGTCAACCTATCGCGCCGCCGTTTTCTGGCGAGCACGGCCGTGGGTGCACTGGTCATTGGTTTTGGCCTGCCACTGGGCTCGGGTCGAGTGCAAGCCGCCACCGCCGCTGAACGCGGCACCCAGGTGCCGGCGTTCCTGGAGATTCGCCCCGACGGCACAGTGCGCCTGCTCAGCCCGTTCATGGAAGGCGGACAAGGCACCCACACTGCCATGGCGCAGATCGTCGGCGAAGAACTGGATGCCGACCCCGCCACTTTCATCGTCGAAGCCGCCCCGCCCGGCGAGGCCTATGTGGTGATGGAGAACGGTATGCGCATCACCGGCGGCAGCATGTCGGTGCGCATGAGCTACCCGACGATGCGTCGCCTTGGTGCCCTGGCCCGCGCGATGCTGCTGCATGCTGGCGCTAAACAATTGGGCGTGCCGGTTGGCGAACTGACCACCCAGCCCGGCCGAGTGGTGCATGCGGCGTCCGGACGTTCGCTGGGTTATGGCGAATTGGCCAGCAGCGCCCTCGACATGCCCGTGCCAGATCCAGCCAGCATCACCCTGCGCGACCCGAGCCAGTTCCGCTGGATCGGCAAGCCGGTCAAGCGCCTGGATGCTTACGACAAATCCACCGGCAAGGCGCTCTACAGCATCGACCTGAAAGTCGACAACATGCTCCACGCGGCGGTACAACATGCGCCACGCCTGGGCATGACCGTCGGCAGCCTGCGCAACCAGCCTCAGGTCGAAGGCATGAAAGGCGTACATTCGGTGCACGTGCTGCCTGGCGCGGTGGCGGTGGTGGCTGAACGTTGGTGGCACGCCAAGCGTGCGGTTGAAGCGATCCAGGTTGACTGGCAGGAAGCGGCCGCCGACTCGACATTGCGCGTCATGCCAGCGGACTTTTCCAGCGACAAGCACTTCGACTTTCTTGCTGCCCAGCAAGGCCCGGTCCGCGACGACGAGAACGAAGGAGACGTCGCCGCCGCGCTGAAAGGTGGCAAGACCCAGCTCGAGGCGACGTATCACAACCAATACCTCAACCACGGCCAACTGGAGCCGCCATCAGCCCTGGCGCGCTTCAATCCGGATGGCAGCCTGGACATCTGGCTGCCCAACCAGGCGCCGGACATGTTCCGCGCCGACATCGCCAAGCGCACCGGCCTCGACCCGGCGCAAATCAACCTGCACTCGCCGCTACTCGGTGGCTTTTTCGGCCGACACTTCCTGTATGACTCGGCCAACCCCTACCCACAGGCCATTGCATTGGCCAAGGCGGTGGGCCGTCCGGTCAAGCTGATCTGGAGTCGCGAAGAAGAGTTCTTGCGCGATGTGCTGCGCCCAGTGGCCGTGGTCAAGTTCCGCGCCGCGCTGGATGACAAAGGCTTGCCGGTCGCCATCGAAGCCGTCAGTGCGACCGAAGGCCCGACCGAAGCCCTCGCTGGCAAACAGGGCGATAAAATCGACCCCACAGCGGTTGAAGGGTTATCGGGCAAGTCCTACGCCATCCCCAACAAACGCATCGCGCAGATCTACGTCAAAGGCGCGCCGATGCTCGGTTACTGGCGCTCGGTGGGCAATTCGCTCAACGACTTTTTCTACGAGTCGTTCCTGGATGAGCTGGCGGACAAGGGCGGGCATGATCCCTATGAGCTGCGCCTGCACCTGCTGCGCGACAACCCACGGCTGACCACCTTGCTGCAAGCGGCGGGTGAACTGTCCGGTGGCTGGAAGCGCGGCCCCTTCACTGCCGAGGATGGCACTCGACGCGCACGTGGCGTGGCCATGGCCTCGCCATTCGGTTCCCACACGGCGGCGATCGCTGAGGTGTCCATCGAGAACGGCAAGGTCAAGGTGCACGATATCTGGCAAGCCATCGACCCCGGCAGCATCGTCAACCCGGCGATTGTCGAGGCCCAGGTCAATGGCGCCGTGGCGTTGGGCTTGTCCCAGACCTTGCTGGAGGAAGCGGTGTACGTGGACGGCAAGCCACGGGCGCGCAACTACGACTTGTATCCGATCCTGGGGCCCGCGCAGATGGCACGGGTGCATGTACGGATAGTCGAGAGTGGCGAAAAGATGGGCGGTATCGGCGAGCCGCCGTTGCCCGCCGTGGCTCCGGCCGTGGCCAACGCGGTGGCGCAATTGACAGGCCAGCGCGTGCGCAGCCTGCCCTTGAGCCGACACACTTTTAGCTGACCTTCAGGAAACGCCCATGAACAACCGTCGATTCGCAAGAACCGCAGGCTGGCTGGCGCTGCCCTGCCTTGTCGCCGCAGGCCTGCTGGCCTGGTACGTTACCCGTGAACCGGCTACGCCGTTCGAACAGGAACAGGCCGCAGCCCACTTCGAGCCCGCCTTGGTCAGCCGTGGCGAGTATGTCGCCCGCCTCAGCGATTGCGTGGCCTGCCACAGTCTGGCGGGCAAGGCGCCGTTCGCCGGGGGCCTGGAAATGGCTACGCCGCTGGGGGCGATCCACGCCACCAACATCACGCCGGACAAGCAGACAGGCATCGGCACTTACAGCCTGGCCGATTTCGACCGTGCGGTGCGCCATGGTGTGGCACCGGGTGGCCGCCGGCTGTACCCGGCCATGCCCTACCCGTCCTACGTGAAACTCAGCGATGACGACATCAAAGCGCTGTACGCGTTTTTCATGCAGGGCATAAAACCGGCCAACCAACCGAATATTCCCAGTGATATTCCCTGGCCGCTGAACATGCGCTGGCCCATCGCCCTGTGGAACGGCGTGTTCGCGCCCACCGCGACCTACGCGGCCAAGCCCAATCAGGACGCCCTGTGGAACCGTGGTGCCTACATCGTCCAAGGCCCCGGCCACTGCGGCAGTTGCCACACGCCCCGCGGCCTGGCCTTCAATGAAAAAGCCCTGGATGAATCTGGCGCGCCGTTCCTTGCCGGCGCCCTGCTCGACGGCTGGTATGCGCCGAGTCTGCGCCAGGACCCTAACACCGGCTTGGGCCGCTGGACCGAGCCGCAGATCGTGCAGTTCCTCAAGACCGGGCGCAACGCCCATGCGGTGGTCTACGGATCGATGACCGAGGCTTTCAACAACTCCACGCAATTCATGCAGGACGAGGACCTGGCGGCCATCGCCCGCTATCTCAAGTCATTGCCTGGCGACCCACAGCGCGACGGCGCACCCTGGCAGTATCAGGCGGTGGCGGCGGTTCAAAACGCCCCTGGCGCCCACACCTACGCCACTCGCTGCGCCTCTTGCCATGGTCTCGACGGCAAGGGCCAGCCCGAGTGGATGCCGCCCCTGGCCGGCGCCACATCAGCACTGGCGAAAGAAAGCGCCTCGGCGATCAACATCACCCTCAACGGCTCGCAACGCGTGGTAGCGGCCGGCGTGCCGGATGCCTACCGTATGCCGGCCTTCCGTGAGCAATTGTCCGACGCGGAAATCGCCGATGTACTGAGTTACGTGCGCAGCACCTGGGGCAATAACGGTGGCACGGTGGATGCCAAAGCGGTGGGCAAGTTGCGCGGGCATACTGACCCGGCGAGCAGCAGCCCGATCATCCTGCACATGCGCTGAGTTCAGGGCTTCAGGTTTTTCACGCTGGCAAACGTTGCCTCTCCCCGCGCCTGCTCCAATACGTTCATGGGCGCGGGCGTGGGCAACGCATGCATTACCGGCTTGAGCGCGATGGATCGCTCGCTGTCGGTGACGGAACGCTCGTCGCTGGGCGGCACACCGAAGTACTCGCGGTAGCACTTGGAGAAGTGCGGCGTGGACACAAAGCCGCAGAGCACGGCCAGTTCCACGATGGAAATGGGCGTCTGCTTGAGCAACTGCCGCGCCCGGATCAGCCGCAGCCTGAGGTAGTAGCGCGACGGCGAACAGTGCAGGTATTTCTGGAACATGCGCTCAAGCTGACGACGCGACAACGCGACATACGCAGCCAGCTCATCCAGGTTGATCGGTTCCTCCAGGTTGGCCTCCATCAACGCGACGATTTCCTGCAGCTTGGGCTGCTGGGTGCCGAGCATGTGCTTGAGCGGCACGCGCTGATGGTCCTGCTCGTTGCGGATGCGCTCGTACACAAACATGTCGGAGATGGCCGCCGACAGCTCATGCCCGTGATCACGGCCGATCAGGTGCAGCATCATGTCCAGGGGCGCCGTGCCGCCCGAACTGGTGAGACGGTCGCGGTCGAGGGTAAACAGGCTGGAACTGACCGTCACCCGTGGAAACGCCTCCTGCATGGCCGCCAACCATTCCCAGTGCACGCTGCATTCATAGCCATCCAGCAAACCGGCGCGCGCCAACACAAAGCTACCGGTACAGATACCGCCCAGTCGCTTGGCGTAACGTGCCTGGCTGCGCAACCACTTGACCAGCTCACCCGTCACGGTGCCCTGGATGCCGATGCCACCGCAGACAATCACAATGTCGGCGGACGGCACGCTGAGAATCGAACCGTCCGGCGTGATGGGCACGCCGTCACTGGCCCACACGGGATTGCCGTCCGAGCTCGCGGTGTGCCATTTGTAGAGTTCCTGACCCGAGAGCTGGTTGGCCATGCGCAAGGGCTCGACCGCCGAGGCCAGTGACATCAGGGTGAACTGGTCCAGCAGCAAGAACACGATGCTGCTTACAGGGCGGCCACTCATGGCGGTGAGGCTGCGGCCACTGGTTTTTGCGTGCGTTCGGGCTGCCGCGCGGTGAGCAAGCCGACCAGGGAAATCAGCAGGGCCAGGCCGATGGTCGATGACACTTCAAAACGGTGTTCAGGCGTGACCAGCATCACCGTCAATGCGGCACAGATGAACGCAATGACCAGCCAGGTCAGCCAGGGAAACAGCCACATCTGGAAAGTCAGCGTGACGTTGCGCTGGCGCAGGATCTTGCGCATGCGCAACTGCGACACGGCGATCACCAGGTACACCAGCAAGGCAATGGCGCCCGAACTGGCCAGCAGAAACTGGAACAACCCGGCCGGCGCGAAGTAACTGAACAGGGTCACGCCTGCGCCCAGGATGGTGCTGGCAATCACCGCGGCCCTCGGCACGCTGGCCGCCGAGGTCTTCTTCATCAACGTGGGGGCATCCCCGCGCTTGCCCAGGGAAAACAGCATGCGCGAGGCAATGTAGATGGAGGAGTTCATGCAACTGGCCACAGCGATCAACACCACCCCATCAACCAGCAGCTTGGCGTGGGGAATGTTCATCAGCTCCAGCGCGCGCTGATAGGAGCCTACCGAGGCGAGCAACGGGTCATTCCACGGCACTACGGAAATCACCACGAAGATCGACAACAGGTAGAACACACCAATGCGCCACATCACCGAGCGCGTGGCCCGGGCGATGTTCTGCGCCGGGTTACTGGACTCGGCCGCCGCGATGGTGACCGCCTCGGTGCCGATAAAACTGAACATGATGGTGATAAAGGCCCCAACCACCGCCGACAGTCCGTTGGGCGCGAAACCGCCGTGTTCCTCCATCAACCGGCTCAACCCACTGACCTCGCGCTCGGGAATCCAGCCCATCAGCACCGCAAAGCCCAAGCCGATGAAGCCGATGATCGCGATCACCTTGGCCATGGCGAACCAGAACTCGAACTCGCCGTACTTGGACACGCTGAACAGATTGGTGACCACCAACAAAAAGATCGACAACAAGGCAAACAGCCAAGCGTCGATCTGCGGGAACCACTGGTTGAGGATATGCCCGGCGGCCAGGGCCTCGATGGGGATCACCAGCACCCAGAACCACCAGTACAACCAACCGATGGTGAAGCCGGCCCAGCGCCCGATGGCCTGGTCGGCATAGGTCGAGAAAGACCCGGTATCGGGGTTGGCCACCGCCATCTCCCCGAGCATGCGCATGACTAGCACCACCAGCGTGCCAGAGAACAGATAAGCCAGCAGCACCGCCGGCCCCGCCGCCGCAATCGCATGCCCGGAACCGACAAACAACCCCGCGCCGATAATGCCTGCAATGGAAAGCATGGTCACATGACGCGGCTTGAAGCCTTGCGCCAACTGGCCGTTGGAATCGTTGGAATTCAGGCTATTCATTGTTTTTGTTGTTCTCGGTGATCGACGTCAAGGTGTACTGACTGAAGAGTCAGGCGATCATCATTTCTTAATGATGGGTCACCTTACGCGGCCTGAGTTCATCAAAAATAGCCTGGGAGCGGCGGGAGTTGGTCTGATATCGACATTAGGCTGGGCAAAAGCCAGAAGGCAACTTTGGAAAGGAATGGTGTTTCCAGGTCAGCAACCCATGGAGTAGGCTCTGTCAAAGCAGTACTCCAACATTGGCAGGACGCTTGCAATGCCTAACGACAGCAACTACGCGAAAGATCCCATTCGCCAAGCCACACCCGACGACGTGCGTGCCCTGATCGAACTGGACGCCTACGCAGCCGCCCACACCCATCGTCGCGTGTTCATCCACGATGCTGTGATTCGCCAACAATGCCTGGTTGCCATCGACACCGCCGGCCGATGCGCCGGTTACCTGGTGCTGACCCATGACTTTTTCGATCATGGTTTTGTGGCGCTGGTCGTCGTGTCGCCGGCGCATCAGCGTCAAGGTGTGGCGCTGCGGTTACTGGCGGCGGCGCAGGCGGCATGCAAGACGCCCAAGCTGTTTGCTTCGACCAATGCGTCAAACACCGCAGCCCAGGCGCTGTTTGCAGAGGCTGGATTCGTGCCGAGCGGGCAGATCGACAACCTGGACGACCACGACGCTGAGCAGGTGTATGTGAAATTCATCCACCCCCTGTGATTGCGTTCCCCATCGGCTCCACGCCCCCTCCATCGAACCTCCCGTAAAACTCCACCCCCCTTGTGCACAGTGGCGCCTCCCAAAACAGCGACAACGTTTTAGAGGTCTCCATGCTCCGAACTCTTGCGACTAGCCTCCTGCTGATGTCGGCGCCCCCGGCGATTGCAACGCTGCTCACGGCCGAACAGCTTTCGGCCATCGACCATTATGTAACCTCGCAAATGGCCCGACAGCAGTTGCCGGGGCTTGCCCTCGGTGTGTATCGAAACGGCCACACCGTATTCGCCAAAGGCTATGGACTGGCGAATGTGGAACTCAACGTGCCCATGAGCGCGGACAGCGTTTTGCAATCCGGCTCGGTGGGCAAGTCCTTTACCGCAACGGCCGTCATGATGCTGGTGGAACAAGGCAGGGTTGGCCTGGATGACAGCATCCGGCAGTATTTTCCCGAAGCGCCGGCCAGTTGGGCGCCAATTACAGTAGCCAACCTGCTGTCCCACACGTCCGGGCTGTCGGCCTATGACACGCCTGAGCTGCAAAAGCCCGGCGCACCGCTGGATATCCGCCAGGACTTTACCGACGCACAACTGACGGCGGCCATTGCCAAACTGCCGATCAACTTCAAGGCGGGCGAAGGCTGGGCGTACGAAAACACCAACTTCGTGTTGCTCGGTATCCTGATCCATCGCGCCAGCGGGCAGCCCTATGGCGAGTTTCTCCAGCAACGTATTTTCACACCGTTGGGCATGACCTCGTCGCGCGTCATCTCAGACCTAGACCTTGTGCCCAACCGTGTCTCGGGCTACGAAAAGGTGGACGGTGTGTTGAGGAACCAGGAATGGGTCTCGCCGACGTTCAACGCTACCGCAGACGGCACGCTCTACTTCACCGTGCGCGACCTGGAGCGCTGGGACCGTGCCCTTTACGATGAAACTCTGCTGAAAAAAGCCTCACTGAGAAAAATGTGGACGCCCTACCCCTACGCCGGCAAACAGCGTGCGCAAGGCTATGGTTTCGGATGGGAAATTCGCACGATCAACGGGCACCCCGTGGTCGAGCACGGCGGCTCCTGGCAAGGCTTTACCTCGTCTATCTCGCGCTACCTCGACGACAGGCTGACGGTGGTGGTGCTGACCAACCTGGATGCCGAGCACAGCTACCCGGAAGTCATCGGGCGTGGCGTGGCGGGCTTGATCGAGCCTGGCTTAAATGAGCATGGCCGGAAAAAAACTTCCCTCTCCATCATTCCTCCACAAAACCTCCCATGAATGCGCACGTTGGCTGTGCACAATCAGGTTCATCACAGTGCCCCATCGAGCGGGTCACGCGGAGAGCCCAATGATTCCAGCCCTGTACGTCGCAAAAACCGGCTTGTCGGCCCAGGACACCCAGCTGACGACCATTTCCAATAACCTGGCGAACGTCTCGACCACCGGTTTCAAACGCGATCGTGCCGAGTTCCAGGATTTGCTCTATCAAATCAAGCGCCAGCCGGGCGCGCAATCGACGCAAGACAGTGCGTTGCCGTCGGGCCTGCAACTCGGCACCGGCGTGCAGATCGTCGGTACCCAGAAGAACTTCAGCGCCGGCAGCCTGCAGACCACCGGGCAACCGCTGGACCTGGCCGTGAATGGCCGGGGGTTTTTCCAGGTGCTGCAGCCGGACGGCACCATCGGCTATACCCGTGACGGCACCTTTCATCTGAACGCCAATGGCCAGGTGGTCACCGCCAGCGGATTCGCCCTGGAGCCGGCCGTTGTGGTGCCGGACAACGCCAAGACCTTCACCGTCGGCCAGGACGGCACGGTGTCCATCACTGTGGTCGGCAACCCCGCGACGCAAGTCATCGGCAACCTGCAGACCGCCGACTTCATCAACCCGGCTGGTTTGCAGGCAATCGGCGGCAACCTGTTCCTGGAAACCGCGTCCAGTGGAGCGCCCCAAGTCGGCACGCCGGGGCTCAACGGCTTTGGCACCACGTTGCAGCGCTCCCTGGAGACTTCGAACGTGAGCACGGTAGAAGAGCTGGTCAACATGATCACCACGCAACGGGCCTATGAGATGAATTCCAAAGTGATTTCCACCGCCAACCAGATGTTGGGCGCCCTCACCCAGAAGCTATGATCAACACATGACAGCGTGGGCCATGGAACGGCAATCACGACAAGGCCTATTCACCGAGCAGACTATGAACGATTACCCCGCCGCATCGACACCCCGGCCCAACAGCATCCGAGAGAACCAGGCCTTGGTGCTGATCGCGGAAGACGAGCCCGAGATTGCGGATATCCTGATCGCCTATCTCAAGCGCAGCGGCTTTCGCACCGCCCACGCCCTTGATGGCCTGCGTGCGCTGGAACTGCACCTGAGCCTCAAGCCAGACCTGATGCTGCTGGATGTGCTGATGCCCCATGTCGATGGCTGGCAAGTCCTGGCCGAAGTGCGCCATCGCGGCAACACGCCGGTGATCATGCTGACCGCACAGGACCAGGACATGGACAAGTTGATGGGTTTGCGTATCGGTGCCGATGATTACATCGTCAAGCCGTTCAACCCGGCCGAGGTGGTGGCACGTACCCAGGCGGTTCTGCGGCGCTCCGTCAACTACAAATCCGGTGTCAGCGCCAGCGTGTTGCGAGTGGATGGGTTTGAAATCGATATCGAAAGCCATCAGGTCACGGTGAACATCGAAGGCAACACGTTGCCGCTGCTGCTGACCGTCACCGAGTTCAGATTGCTGGCGCAGTTGGCCCGAGCGCCGAAACGCGTGTTCAGCCGCGCAGAATTGTTGTCACTGTGCTCGCCGGAGAGCGACAGCCTGGAACGCACGGTCGACAGCCATATCAGTAAGTTGCGCCGCAAGATCGAAGACCTCGGGCTGCAAGGCGTGCCGGCGAGCATTCGCGGGGTGGGTTATCGGTTCGGGAGTGGCGCGTGAAACTATTCAATGGCTTGAGCCGCCAGATCATCTTGTCCATGTCGGTCGTGGTGCTGTGCGTGATCGCCTTGGCGGTGATCGGCTCCTATGTGTTCTACGCCCTGCTCTGGACCTACTGGCCGCTTACGGACGAGCAGGTCGATGAGTGGATGCCGGCCAATGCCGAATGGGCGTGGATGGGCTTGACCACCTGCGTCAGCCTGGCGGTAGGCGCACTCGTGGCCACCAAGTTATCCCGTCGCATCCTGATGCCCTTGAACTCGGTGGCCGAAAACCTGCGCAAACTGGCGGACGGCGACCTCGATGTGCAGGCCGTGACCGGCGACGAGTCCATCGGTGAGGCGGCTATTTTGGTGAATGACTTCAACAGCATGGCCCAACGTTTGAAACGCATGGCGCAGGAGCAGGCGTTCTGGAACGCGGCGATTGCCCACGAACTGCGCACGCCGCTGACCATCTTGCGGGGTCGCCTGCAAGGTTTGGCCGAGGGCGTATTCGAGCCGGACACGGCGCAGTTCTACAGCCTGCTCGGGCAGGTCGAAGGGCTGGCGCGGATGATCGAGGACCTGCGCGTGGTGGGTCTGGGTGACAGCGGCTACCTCGAAATCAACGTGCAAGAGGCCGACCTCGCCGCAGGGGTTGAGGACGATGTGCGGCTGTTCGAACCGAGCCTGGCCGCTGCTGGTTTTACCCTGCAACTGGACCTGCAACGCCGCATTCTGCGCTGCGATCCCGCGCGTATCCGCCAGGCCTTGCTGGCCCTGCTGGACAACGTGCGTCGGCACGCGACACCGGGCAACGTCAACGTGCACCTGAGCACGCGTGATGGCGTTCATTACCTGAGGGTACGCGACGACGGCCCTGGCATTGATGAGGACTTTGCAACGCACCTTTTCGAAGCCTTTCAGCGCGGCGAAAACTCTCGCTCACGCGCCCAGGGTGGCAGTGGCTTGGGCCTGGCGGTGGTGCGTGCGATTGCCATTGCCCATGGCGGCGCGGTGACGTGTCGAAAAATGGAAAACGGCGGAACGCTGTTTGAACTCAGCTGGAACCTTTGAGTAAACCAGGCCCCGCCATGTGCATCTTTTCCATGATGTTCAAAAAAAACCAACGCTATCGATGCTTTGTCTTATTGAACGCCGAGCATGTTTGCATTGCGTTCAAAAGCTGCGTTGCAACGCCTCGAAACGGGCACTGGATAGAAGTTGAACGCATCAACCTGTCGTGGCTGGGGCATCCCGTCCCCAGCCGTGCCCGGATATCTTAACGAGTGTGAGCATGAGCCCTTCCCTATCACTCCTCGAAGAGTCGCTGCGACTGCACACGGCCCGCCTGAAACGGCTGCAAAAGTTCTGGGTGCCGCTGCAACAGCGCGCGCCAAAGTGGGTGCTGGCGCTGTGGATCATCGGCGTTTTCGTGTCACTGGCGACGCAATGCTGGTGCCACTGGTTCGTGACCGCGCCGCTGATCTGCGTGTTGATCGTCGCAGAAATCGTGATCGACGAGGCGCAGATGACACTTCAGTTGCGCACCGATGCCGTTCGCGATTCGCTGCGAGCAGCGCGTGGCGGCTATTCATATGCCTGATATCGTGGTGGGGGGGGGGGGGGCCCCCCCCCCCCCCACCCCCCCCCC